>JAJYKO010000272.1 GCA_021788565.1 Chloroflexota bacterium | reverse complement strand
CCTGGACCGGCTTTATTGCGACCAACACCACAGGCACCTCCTGCCTTGGCCCGCTCGAGGGCCTCAGCTCACAACGGGCGCTCTACGAGGCGAGCATACAAACCCTCTCAGACCCCACGGCCACCACCATAGTCCTGGTGAGCCGGCCGGAGGGACCCGCGCTGACGGAGGCCGGGCGGACCTGGCGGGAGTTGGGGCAGGTGGCCGATGCCAGGTACCACCTGGTGATCAACGGGGTGTTTAAGGCCACCGATTCGGGCGACCGGCTGGCGCTGGCGTTGGAGGAGCTCGGGCGAGAGGCGCTGCGAGAGATGAACGGACCTCTGGCGCAGCTTCCCCGCAGCGAGGTGCCGCTGCTTCCCTTCGCACCCATGGGCGTGGAGCGCCTCAGGGCTCTGGCTTCCGCTTCCAACGGCACTGGGAGCCTCGCTCCGCCCTCTTCGAACGGCACGGCGCGCCCGGATGCGGCTCCCCTCAGCCGCCTCATCGACGAGATAGCGGCCTCGGGACGCGGCGTGGTGATGACCATGGGAAAGGGGGGAGTGGGGAAGACGACGGTCGCAGCCGCCATCGCCACGGAGCTAGCATCTCGTGGTTTCCGGGTGCACCTTACCACCACGGATCCGGCTGCCCACGTCGCTGCCGCGGTTGGTGACGGGATGGAGGGGCTGACCGTCAGCCGCATCGATCCCGAGGCCGTGACCCGGAAGTACACCGATGAGGTGCTGGCGACGGCGGGAAGCGGGCTCGATCATCAGGGGCTGGCGTTGCTGGAGGAGGATCTGCGCTCCCCGTGCACCGAGGAGATCGCGGTGTTCAGGGCCTTCGCGCAGGTCGTCGCCGGGGGGGAGGACGGATTTGTTGTGGTGGATACCGCGCCGACGGGCCACACCCTCCTGCTGCTGGATGCCGCCGAGGCCTACCACCGGGAGGTGTTGCGCACCATGAGCGACATGCCCGACCACGTGCGGCGCCTGCTCCCCCGGCTGCGAGACCCGGAGTTCACCCGTGTCCTGCTGGTGACGCTTCCTGAGGCAACACCGGTGCACGAAGCGGCTCGACTCCAAGAGGATCTGACGCGAGCGGGCATCGGGACTTTCGGCTGGGTCGTAAACCGGAGCCTGGCGGCCGCTGGGGCCACTGATCCCGTGTTGCACCAGCGCGGGAATCGGGAGATTCCCTTCGTGGAGGAGGTGAGGCGGCGGTACGCTTCCCGCTTCGCTCTATTGCCCTGGGAGCCCGAGCCGCCCACAGGCACGCAGAGGCTCCTCGCGTTGGCACGGGAGCGCCGCAACTGAGGGCGAGGAGAGGGTGTGAGATTCCGCGGCGGGCCTCTGGTACGCCCGAGAACCTGCCGCGCCCCGGCGATCACGGCAGACAACGCAGACTGCCGCGCTGCCTGCACCCGTGTCAGCCGGCGCAGGCCATTTGAGTTGGACCTAAGTTCGGCACCCGAACAGATTGACTCCTCCAGCACGCGAGAATATATTAGCATGCGCATATGCTTATGGCTTCTGTGCAACTGGAGGCATGCTGATGGCTGCTCGGTGTGGAGGCAGTGGAGACGGCAGCCGTTCCGTGGGGGGCGTGGCCTGGCAGGTCAGGGAACTGGAGAGTGAGGTGCTCCGCGCCCTCGGTCATCCCGTTCGTCTGGCGATCCTGGAGCTGCTGCGTGACGGGGAGCGGTGCGTCTGTGAGATTGAGCCGGAGTTGGGGCTGCGGCAGCCCAACGTCAGCCAGCACCTGGCCGCCCTGCGGGCGGCAAAGCTGGTAGCGACGCGCCGTGAAGGTTCGCGGGTGATGTACAGGGTGGCGGACTCGATCATCTTCGAGATTTTGGACCTGCTAGCGGCCGTACTCCGTCGGAGAGGCTCCGAGATGGGACACCCCCTGGCCAAGGACGGGGCAGTTCGTGCAAGCTAAGGGTCAAGAAAGGACGTTGGCATGCTGCGCGGCGAGTAGCGCTCGCGTCGGCAGAGAATAGCGCGCAAAGGAGGCATTCCGATCGATGAATGTGTCGGACAGTGGAGCGGAGTACCTGGAAACCTTCATGGACAAGTTCCTGTTCCGGGTGAAGCGGGGCTACAGCTATTCCGCCGACGATTTGTGGATCCGCGTCGAGGGTGGACAGGCCCGGATCGGGATGACGGATTTCCTGCAGCGATTGTCCGGAGATGTGGCTTTCGTAAAATTCGCAGCTCTGGGCGAGAGACTGCGCAAAGGGCAGAGCCTCGCGGACATCGAGACCATGAAGGCTACCGTGGACATACCGGCTCCCCTTGACGGCGTCCTGGCTGAGAGCAATGAGGCGCTGGACGACCGGCCCGAGCTGCTCAACGAGGATCCCTACGGCGAGGGGTGGCTGGTCACGATGAAGCCGGCCGGTGACCCGGCGAGCCTGGGGCTGCTGGATGCCGATGCCTACTTTGCCTTGATGAAGCAGAAGCTGGCCGAGGCAGACGCGAAGAGACAGGCTCAGGGGGGCGGGAATGACTAGGCGATACGGGAAGGTCATGGTGATCCCCTGTAGCGGGATTGGCAAGGCGTTCGGTACCATCGGCCGAGAGGCCACCTTCATGGCCGTGGAAGAGCTGCGGCCAGCCGTCTCCGACACCATCTGCCTCTCCTCCCTCGTGATGGGCGACCAGGATGCAAGAGAGAGGGTGCAGGGGCTTCCCTGCATCACCGTGGACGGCTGTCCCTCGGCGTGCGCCAGGAAGAACGTGGAGCTAGCCGGAGGCGAGGTGGTGTCCGGGCTGCGGGTGGTTGATATCTACAAGGAACACAGGGCGCTCAAGTCTACGGGGATAACAGAGCTGGACGAAGCTGGCCGTCAGTTAGCCCACTTCCTGGCCGAGCAAATCGCCCAGGAGGTCGACCAGATCAGGGAGGATTTGCGATGGTGAATCTGCCGGCGCGCAAGGTAGGGATCATCTCCTGCAGCGGGGAGGAGTTGGCCGAGGGGACGGTTTCCAGGATGGCCACACGGCTGGTCCTGGAGAAGCTGCGGCCCGGCCAGACGGTGACTCTGTGCCTACCACTTTTCCTGGCCGGGGGCAAGGAGGAGCGCGCCTTCGCCAAGTTCTACCCGACCATCGCGGTGGATGGCTGCGACAAGCTCTGTGCTGCCAAGGCTACCGAAGCATACAGCGCCAGGCCGGCCGCCGTCGTGGACGTGAGCAAGGTGGCCGCACGCTTCCCCGAGCTGAAGGCCGAGTCGAGACGGCATCTGGGCGAGGGCGGGATGGAGTTGGCCCGTCGGGTGGCCGAGGAGATCGCCACCCGGGTAGATGAGATCCTGGGCCGCCAGGCCGGACCTGGCGTGATCCGCCTGGACGGGGCAGGGTCCGGGGCAGTGGTGCACGTGGATGCGGCCAGCCTCAGGCGCCGGCCCACGACCACCGGTTGCAGCTGCGGGGTGGATGGGCTGCCCGTGAAGACCATTCGAGTGGGCGACGGCTTGGTGGGCATCGCCGGCCTCGAGCCGATCTTCGAACAGGTGCTCTCCTCCTCAGGGCAGGCGGCGGACAGCGAGCTGAAGGAGGAGCTACTCCGGGTGGTCAAGGTGTACAACTACATCGCACCCGGTCGTGAGGCTGCTTATGCTGATGCCCTCTGGGCAGAGTTCGTTGCCTACCGCACGAATGGGAGGCCAGGCCGATGATAAGCTACAAGGCCATGGCAACGTGGAAAGGGGAGCACTGGGGCCACGTGTCCTGCTCCAACGGAGCGGAGTTAGACTTCTCGGCCCCGCCGTCTCTCCACGGGCACCCAGGGGTGATGACACCAGAGGACGGTGTAGTTAGCGCGCTGAACATGTGCTTTCAGCTCATGTTCCTCTGGGCCGCCGAGCGGTTTGAACTGGGGCTGGTTTCGTACGAGTGCGAGGCCGAGGGTTTCGTAGAGGAGTTCATCGACAAGACCTCTGTCTTCCAGCGATTCGTGCTGCGCCCCCACATCGTTGTGAAGGGGAGCAGCGAGAGACGCGTCCAGCAAGCGCTGAAGACTGCCTACAAGTACAGCCTGGTGGCCCAGTCGCTGAAGGGAGAGGTTCTGGTGGTGCCGGAGATAACGGCGCTGAACTGACGCCGGCCGGTGGCCCCCAGAACTGATCATGAGGGAGGATCTGGATGAAAGTCACCTTCCCCCGCGTTGGCTCGTCGTGGGCAGCGCTCGTCACCGTCTTCGCGAAGGCGGGGGTCGAGTGCATCGTTCCACCACCATTCAGCAAGCGCACCCTCTCACTCGGGGTGAAGTACTCGCCGGAGTGGGTGTGCCTGCCCTTCAAGCTGAACCTCGGCAACTTCATCGAGGGACTGGAGATGGGGGCCGATACCCTGCTCTACGTGTCAGGCCAGAATCTGTGCCGTCTCGGCTACTACTCCAAGGTGTCGGAGGAAATCTTGCACGACGCGGAGTACCAGTTCGAGATGATGTGCTTCGACTGGCAGGAGAAGCAGGTCATCGGCTTGGCGGAGCTTCTGCGCAAACTGCTGCCCAACCGGTCCTGGCCACAGATAGCGGGTGACATCAAGTTTGCCCTAACCCAGTTGGCGACGCTGGACGACCTGGAGCGGATGGCCCACCACCTGCGCCCCAGGGCGACAAAGCCCGCGGAGATAACTCGCATCTGGCGGACGGCTGCGGATCGGATGGCTCAGGCATGGACCTATGACGATCTGAAGAGGGTGAAGGCGGAAGTCCTGCGCGAGTACCATCAGGTGCCCACTAACCCCGACGCCAATCCGCTGTGGGTTGGGCTGCTGGGGGAGTTCTTCACGGTGGTCGAGCCCTTCTGCAACATGGACATAGAGGACCTGCTAGGGAAGATGGGAGTCGAGGTCGTGCGCCATGCCTTCTTCGGGAGTTGGGCTAAGACCTGGCTCATTCTGGAGTTGGTCGGCCTGAGCCACGGGAAGAAGGTGAAGCTGGCAGCAGCCCCTTACCTCAGCCGCGACGTCAGCGGTGACGCGGTGCAGACGGTAGGCGAGACTATTCTGCATCAGAAGGAGGGCTTCGATGGCATCATTCACCTGATGCCCTTTACCTGCATGCCTGAAATCATGGCACAGAACGTCATGCCTGGGGTAACCAGAAACTATGACATCCCGGTGCTACCCATCACCCTGGACGAGCAGATGGGGAGGGCTGGCTTCGTCACCAGGATTGAGGCCTTCGTGGATCTGATGGAGAGGCGTCGGAGGCTCAGGGCGCGGCATTCTTGACAGTTGTTTTTGTGCTTCATGGGACATATGCGAATTCGCGCTTTTACCAACCTGACCAGGTGACGAGGAGGTCACTGATGTCCTACAGCGTCGATCATGAACTGTGTACCGGCTGCGGCACCTGCGTCGAGGTTTGCCCGGCCGAGGCTATCGAGAACAACGGAGGCGTAGCCACCATCGACGACTACCTCTGCATTTTTTGCGGCGCCTGCCAGGTTAACTGTCCCCAGAACGCCGTGCTCTACGATGGCAAGCCGTACCAACCGGACGATTCACCCTTCGACACGCGTCCAGGCGAGATGCCGCCGGGCTGCTGCTGCTGATCCGCCGGCCGCGGGCTGGCCGGAGGTACACGCGCCGGGGGGAGAAACTGGAGCCGGCTTTCCCGTGGTGGAGCCGGCTCCGTCATCTTGGGAAGAGAGCCCCAATGTGGGGAGACTTGGAGGCGAAGCCGTGAAGCCGGAGAAACTGGCCGTCCCACTGGATCCACGAGAGGTACTGGAACTCGAGGCCATCGTGCAGGATAAGGACCGCGATGCTGCGCTCCAATTCCTGGAGCGACTGCGCCTGCGCATTCAGCAGATACAACTCAAGAGCGTGCGACCCTGAACCGAGAGGAGTCAGAGATGGGGATCAACGTGCTCGTTAAGTTGGCGAACCTCCACCCGAGGATGGAACACAACACCCTGGTGAGCTGGCTGAAGCGTGAAGGAGATTCGGTGCGAAAGGGTGAACCCCTCTATTTGGTGGAGACTCGCAAAGGGGTCTTCGAGGTGTGCAGCGAGGTGGAGGGGACCGTGCAGCGGTTGTTTGTGGCGGAGAAAGCCCTGGTCAAGGTGGACCAGGAAATCGCAACGATCATGCGATGTGACCAATGAGGTAAATAGCTATGGTGGGTGCGGATGGTGAGCTGCGGCTGCTGGAGGAGGAGCGTCGGCGGTGGGGTTTGACCCCGGGCTCGAAGCTGCTGATCAAGGAGACCCCCGAGGGATTGCTGCTTCGCGCGGCCGACCCTCCGCTGACGAAGGTGTACGTGGAGCCCACGAGCGGCTGCAACCTCTCGTGCCGAACCTGTGTCCGCAACTCCTGGAGCGAGCCCCTGGGCGCCATGAGCATGGCGACGTACAAGGGCCTGATCGATGGGTTGCGGGAGGTCCCGTCGCTGCGGAAGATCAGCTTCTGGGGATTTGGAGAGCCCCTCCTTCACCCCGATATCGTCCGCATGGTGGCGATGGCCAGCGGACTGGGGATCGAGACGCAGGTTATCACCAACGCCCTGTTGCTGGATAGCGAGATGGCCGAAGGGCTGGTGGCGGCTGGTCTGGACAGTCTGGTGGTGTCCATCGACGGCGCCAGCCCCGAGGCATACACCGAGGTGCGCACAGGGGCCGATCTGGGGTTGGTGAAACGCAACGTTGGCCTCCTCAGGAAAGCGCGAAGGCACAGCCCGCGCCACAACCCGGAGATCGGCATCGAGTTCGTCGTCATGAGGCGCAACGTGAACGAACTCCGCCATCTGCGGCGTCTGGCCTCATCCCTGGGTGCCAGCTTCATCGTCCTGACCAACGTCCTACCGTACACCGAGGAAATGAAAGACGAAATCCTCTATGGTTTGAGCGCTGGCAGTTTCTCCCCATCTCACCGCTCCAAGTGGTGGCCCGAGGTTATGCTGCCGCGGATGGACATTCGCAGGGAGTCTTGCGAGCCTCTGCTCGCCTTGTTGGACTACTCAAATGCGCTGAACATGCCGCAGCCCCGCTTCGACGGCACGGCCGGCTACTGCCGCTTCGTGAACGAGGGGTCGGCGGTTGTGGCCTGGGACGGCGGGGTCAGCCCCTGCGTCGCCCTGATGCACTCCTACCCGTGCTACGTCATGGGACGCAAGAAAGAGATTGGGCGCTTCGTACTCGGCAACGT
>JAJYKO010000271.1 GCA_021788565.1 Chloroflexota bacterium | reverse complement strand
GCCGGGCCTCTGAGGCACCGCGAGGTAGCCGTTTTCCGCCAGCAGCGGCTCCTTCACCACCTCATCGAACACCATGATGTCCAGGTCGCGCAGGAAGTACTCGGCCATCATACGGTTCGGGATGGCCGCCATCAGGTGCACGTGAACGTCGTGGAAGTAGTGGGAAGACACCGGCAGGTCGTAGGTGGAGGCGAGGGCCGCCACCTTCATCCACTCGCTCACCCCACCCACAACGGCGACGTCCGGCTGCAGGATGTCCGCCGCCCGGTGCTCGATCAGGTCGCGGAAGCCCCAGCGGGTACACTCCTGCTCTCCTGTCGCAATGGGCGTCTCGAAGCTCGCAGCCAGCTCCGCGCTGCCCCTGAAGTTATCCGGCAGCACCGGTTCCTCGAACCAGCCAATGCCGTACTGCTCGAAGGCTCTCATGATCTTGCGCGCGTAAGTGAGATCGTTCCAGGCGCAGTTGGCGTCCACCATAATCTGAACAGCGTCCCCGACAGTGTCGCGGAGGATCTTGATCCGCTCGACCTCTTCCTTGAAAGAGAGCGCCCCCACTTTCACCTTGATCGCGCTGACCCCCAGTCGCTCGACCACGGAGGCCATCTCGGTGGCCATCTCCTGGAAGCTCTCGCCCTGGCGGTAGTAGCCGCCGCTGGCGTAGACCGGAATCCGTTCGGCGGAGCTGCCGAGGAGCCTTGCCAGGGGTAGGCCCAGCGCCTTGCCCTTGATGTCCCACAGGGCAATGTCGATGGTGCTGAGCGCCCTGATAACCGCTCCCTTGCGCCCGACCATGAGGGTGGCCCTGAACATCCTGTCCCAGAGCCGCTCGGTATCGAATGGGTCGGCGCCAAGAGCCAGCGGCTTCAGGGTGTCCCTGACAGCGCTGAGCACGACGGCCCCACCGAGGGTGTAGGCCGAGCCGACGATTCCCTCGTCGGTCCGCACGCGGGTGACCACGTACTCCCTGGACGTGACCGTCCGGTTGGACATGGAAGTGGGCTTACGCAGGGGGATGGCGATCAGGAGGGCTTCGACGTCGGTAATCTTCATCTCAGGCTCCCATCAGCAAATACCGCGGTCGAGTAGCGGCGAGCCTGAGCATAGCCCGTGGCGAATTTCGTGTCAATCGCGCCGGGTCCTCCCCAATCGGCCGGTTCGTGGTGCGGGCTTCACTCATCTCGTTCCAGACAGCTAGTGCCTTCACGGGTTTAAGTCAGCAGTTAGCGGGCGTGCCCAGTCCCCTGTCCCCTACGCCGTGGCGCCCTCCAGCTCCACGTCGCGGAACTGGCGGCGGTATAGGTCGGCGTAGAGGCCACCTCGCTCCAGCAACTCCGCGTGGGTACCGCGCTCCACTATCCGCCCCTCGTCGATCACCAGCACCTGGTCCGCGTTCCGGATGGTGCTGAGGCGGTGGGCGATGACGAAGCTGGTACGTCCTTTCAGCAGTTCAGACAGCGCCTGCTGGATCAGCATCTCGGTGCGGGTGTCCACGGAGCTAGTGGCCTCGTCCAAGATCAGGATCCGCGGGTTGGCAAGGATTGCCCGGGCAAACGCCACCAACTGCCGCTGGCCCTGGCTGATGGAGCCACCCCGCTCGCCCAGCACGGTCGAATATCCCTGTGGGAGGCGCGAGATGAAGTCGTGGGCGTTGGCCAAGCGAGCTGCTTCTTCCACCTCTTCGTCCGTAGCGTCCAGCCGCCCATAGCGGATATTGTCCGCGACGCTGCCAGAGAATAGGAAGCTATTCTGCGGCACCATGCCCAGCTGGCTCCGCAACGAGCCAATGGTCACGTCCCGAACGTCGTGGCCGTCGACTGTTACCCGGCCGCCGGTCACGTCGTAGAAGCGCGCGATCAGGTTGGCGACGGTCGTCTTGCCGGCGCCGGTCGGCCCCACCAGCGCGACGGTCTGGCCAGGCTCCGCCACCAGACTGACCTCGTGCAGCACCGGGTGCATCGGATCGTAGGCGAAGTCCACATTTTGGAACTCCACGCGACCCATGATGGGTGGCAGCGGCTTCGCGGCGGTGGCGTCCACCATCGTCTCCTCGGTGTCCAGCAGATCGAAGATCCGCTCCCCGCCCGCCAGTGCCGACTGAGCCTGGGCATACAGCTGGGTCACCTGCTGGATTGGCCAGAAGAACTGCTGCACGTAGCCCAGGAAGGCCACCACCACGCCCACGCTCACCTGGCCGGTAGATGCCAGGTAGCCGCCGTAGCCCACCACTATGACAGTGGCCACGGTGCTCAGGATGTCCATTGCCGGTGAGAAGGCGGAGGTGACGACCCTGGCACCCACATTCGCATCTCTGTTGGCCGCGTTCCTCTGGGCGAATCGTGTCTGGTTCAGCCCGGTCCGGTTGAATGCCTGGGCCACCTTGATGCCCGCGATGTCCTCCTGAAGGTCGGCTGAGACGTCGCCGATCGTTTCCCTGGTCTTTCGGAAGGCGCGACGTGCCAGCCCCGCGAAGAAGTTGGTTGTGAATAGCATCAGTGGTATCACGCTGCTCGCCGCCAGCGCCAGCGGCCAGTGGAGGGCGAACATGGCCGCCAAAATCCCCACGAGCCCCATCATTCCGGCCAGCGCCTGGACCAGCCCCATGCTGAGCAGGTTGTTGATGGTGTCCACGTCGTTGACCAGGCGGGACATCAGGTCGCCCGCATCGTGCTTGTCGAAGTAGCTCATGTGGAGCCGCTGCAGTTTTCGGATGATTTCGCCGCGGATGCGAGCCAGGGCCTTCTGGCCGACCCAGCCCATCAGGTAGCCCTGGAACACCCGGGAGAGCATGGCGCCGATATAGCTGCCCAGCAGCAGCAGCATGATTATCGCAAGACCCGCGCGGTCGCCGCGAGAGATGAACTGGTCGACCGCGCGCCCGATAAGGTAGGGCGAGGCGGCCCCGAAGGCCGCGCCGGTCACGGTGAACAGCAGCACCGCTAGCATTCGGAACTTGTATGGCGACACGTAGCGGAGCAACCGCACGGCCACGGCCATGCTGTTGGCAGCGCGTCCCTCCGGCAGGTTGGCCTGATGCCCAAAAGGACCTCCTCGGAACATAGCTAGTTGACCTCCTTTGTGGACCATGAGGGGGTGAAGGCCACGCCGTCTCTCCCACTCACCCCCTCACCCACAATCCCACTCACGGCGAGAGCGGGCTCGCGGACGGAATCGTCCCGGAGTTGCGAGGCCACGATCTCATCGTAGAGGCCGCTGGTGGCCAGCAACTCCTCGTGGGTGCCCTGCGCCACGATCCGCGCGCCGTCCAGCACGAGGATCTTATCGGCGCTGCGCACGCTGCTGATCCTCTGGGCGATGATGAAGCTGGTGCGGCCTGTCAGCAGGCTGTCCATGGCCCGCTGAATCTGGTATTCGGTTTCCGCATCAACGGACGAGGTGCTATCGTCCATGATCAGCACCCGCGGGTTAAGGAGGAGAGCCCTGGCGATGGCGATCCGCTGCATCTGGCCGCCGCTCAGCCCGATGCCGCTCTCGCCGATACGCGTGTCGTATCCCTGGGGCTGCTCTAGAATGAATTCGTGGGCCTGCGCGATCCGCGCGACTCGCTCGATCTCCTGCTGGGCGGCATCGGGCGCTCCGTAGGCTATATTGTCCCGGATGGTTCCGCTGAACAGGACGGTATCCTGAAGGACCATGCCGATCTGCGACCTCAGGCTTTCCAGGGTCACGTCCCGGACGTCGTGGCCGTCCACCGTCACCCGGCCGGCCACGACGTCGTAGAAGCGGGGTATAAGGTTGATTATGGTGCTTTTACCGGCGCCGGTGGTGCCGACCACAGCCACTGTCTGGCCCGGCTCGGCCTCGAAGCTGATGTTGTTAAGAGCGTCCTGCTCAGCCCCCACGTACCGAAAGCTCACGTCCTCGAAGGCCACCCGGCCCTCGATGGGCGGCAGAGCCATGGCACCCGGTCTGTCCTGGACCTCGCTCACGGCATCGAGGACCTCGAACACCCGCTGGGCAGAGGCGCCCGCCCGGGTCATCATGGCGGCCAGCATACCCAGCATAAAGATCGGCATCATGAGGAAGCCGAGATAGGTGTTGAAGGCCACCAGCTCACCGAGGGAGAGGGACCCGCCGATCACCTCGTTGCCGCCGTACCAGACGACTATGAATGTGCCGACGTTGGCGAAGAAGAAGATCAGCGGAAAGGTGGTGTTCATGGCCCGGGTAACCGTTATATTCTGGGCCAGCAGCTCATCGTTGGCCCTATCGAAACGCTTCGTCTCGAAGTCTTCCCTGGCGAAGGCCTTCACCACTTTCACCCCCGCGAGGTTCTCCTGGAGCACAGTGTTCAGCGCCCCCAGCTTCGCCTGCACCACCTTGAAGAGCGGCTGCACCGTCTGGATGAAGCGAAAGAAGACGGCGAAGATGAATGGGATGATTACCAGTGAGACCAGGGCGAGCCGCCAGTTCATGAAGAGCAGCACGCAGGCGCTTCCAAACAGCATCACCATCGCGCCGATTAGCTGGAGGAAGCCCTGGCCCACGAACTGCCGCACCATCTCGACGTCGCTGGTGACCCTGGTCATCAGTTGGCCGGTCTGGGCCTGGTCGTGGAAGCTGAAGCTGAGGTTCTGCAGCTTGTTGTAGAGGTCGTTGCGCATGTCGTAGGCCACGCCCTGAGAAGTCTTTTCCGAGAGGTAGCCCTGGAGAAATGTAGACACCCCCCTGACGGCGGCTACACCCAGCAGTCCCGCGGATGCCCACAGGATGGCTGTCCAGTCTCGGCCCGTTATGCCACCGTCCACCGCGAGCCGGATGAACTGCGGCGCGACCAGGTTGGAGACAGAGACCAGCAGCAGGCTTACGAAGGCCGCGACGGCCGTATGCCAATGCGGGACCAGGTATCGAAGCGCGCGACGGAGTGATTTCATTAAACAAGCCCTCAGCTAATTGCTACAAATAGTATCGAGCGAAAAGGGACGCGTGGCAATAGCCTCGGGCAGCGCATCTGCCGGCAGAGGAGGCTCGCGAGGCCCTCGGCCGGACGCGGCCTCCCTTTCGTGAGAACGATAGCACTACGCCGCTCGGCGAAGACTATGAAGTGGCGGCAGGCTCCGCTCGATTTGCGGCCGCACCGGCTCCAGCCAAGACGGCAGCATCAGCCCGGTCCCCAGGCTTCGTGCTGGCTCGTCCACCGTGAAGCCCGGCTGGTCAGTGGCAATCTCGAACAGCACTCCTCCGGGCTCGTGGAAGTAGATGGAGTGGAAGTACTTCCGGTCGGCCACCTGAGTAACGTCCAGGCCGAGTTCCGCCATACGCTGTCTCCACGCGCGCTGCTCCTCGACGTCATCCGTGCGCCACGCCACATGATGCACCGTTCCAACGGCCACCCGTCCCTTCCGATTCTCGGTGGAGGTCAGCACATCCACCACACGACCGACCGCGTCCGAGGCGGCCTCGTATCGCACGCTCCCTTCCTCTTCGCCGCGGAGCCGGAGACCAAGAGTTCCCAGCAGCAACTCAATATCCCGCGAGTCGCGCTCCGCGATGGTGACCCCATGAAACCCGCGAGTCGCGTGCTCGGGTGGGACTGGGCTATCTTCCCAGGGGGTTGCTCCCGAACCCGGGGTGCCGGCCACCAGCTCCAGCCGCAATCCGTCTGGGTCCGAGAAGGCAATCGAATCGCGCCCGAATCGGGCGATCGGGCCCTCGAAGTCGACGCCGTGCTCCCGGAGCCGATCGATCCAGTAATCCACTGATGCCTTGGGGATATCGAAGGAGGTGGTCACAACCTGGCCAGCACCGAGGCGACCCTCGGGGCCACCTGGCCACGCAAAGAAGGTGAGGACGGTACCGGGGTGTCCTACCTGATCGCCATAGTAAAGGTGGTAGCTCGCCGGATCGTCGAAATTGACGGTCAGCTTCACCAGGCGGAGGCCCAGGAAGCCTGTGTAGAAATCTATATTCTGCCGCGGATTACCCGCGATGGCGGTAACGTGATGAATGCCCCGGACTCGCGCGTCCATGTCGTCCTCTCTTTCCGAATCCACTCGCCTGGAAACATTGTTTTAAATGCACAGCCCGCGCCAGACTCTTCTCTGGAACGTTTAGGAAGCGGGATGCAATGGGGAGGGAGATTGGGGTGTGCCATGGCTTGCGCCGGGATGTTATCCTTGCGGGCGATCGCGCTCTTTATGTAACATCACGAGCTGTTCAGCGTTCTATCAGGTGAAAGGCTCCACTTTGGGAGACGAAGGTCGAATTTCTCAAGATGAGTTACAGCAGCTCGTTCAGGAGGCCTCCCGGGGTAAAGCCGAGGCCTTCGGCAGGCTGTATGACGTTTACCTGGACACGGTCTACAGATACGTCTACTACAAGGTAGGTGTTCAGACCGAAGCCGAGGATCTGACATCTCAGGTTTTCGTGAAAGCCTGGGAGGCAATGCCTAGGTACCAATGGCGGGAGATACCGTTCTCCCACTGGCTGATGCGGTTAGCCCGCAACGCGGTGATCGACCATTATCGGACGGCGAGGGTTCACGGGGAGCTGGAGGAAAGCCTGGTCTCAGAGGATACCGGCCCCCAAGGGCACTATCTTCGGAAGGAACAGGCACGGGGCCTGGAAGCGGCGATCCGGCAGCTGCCGGAGGACCAGCAGGAGGTGATCGTGATGCGGTTCATCGAGGAAATGGATTACGCCGAAGTGTCCGCGATCACCGGCAAGAGTTCGGGTGCGCTCAGGGTGGCCCAGCATCGGGCACTCGCGGCGTTGAAAAGAATCATCGAACGAGAGGAACAAGAGGGTGTCCAGCAGCATTGAGGAGGTTCTATCCGATTGCCTCGGCAGGATAGAGACGGGGGAGACGACGCTCGAGGAAGAGTTGAGCCTCTACCCAGAGCTGAGGGCTGAGCTAGAGCCACTGCTCTCTATAGCGGCGGAGCTGAGCGCCATTCCGAAAGTGGAGGCGCCGGCCAGCTTGCGGGGCTACAAACGTCCGGTATTCCGAAGCCCCGCCTCGAAAATCCAACCGCGAGAGAGCTGGTGGCGCCGCTTCGTGCCCCTGGGCGCACCATCTTCAGGCTGGGCTACCCCTCTTATCAGAGTCGCCGCCGCCCTGCTGATTGTGGCCGCGGCCACAAGCGGGACGATCGTTGCTTCGGCAAACAGCCTGCCGAATGAGCCCCTTTTCCCGGTGAAGCTGGCCATCGAGAATG
>JAJYKO010000270.1 GCA_021788565.1 Chloroflexota bacterium | reverse complement strand
TGGCGAACGCGCCAGCTGGGGCTCAGCATCCTGCTGGGCCTGGCCGCGGTATGGATTCTGGCGCTCCTTGGCCCACGTTGAGATACGATGCACCAGGGTCAAGTCGTTCGCGTCACGCGCTGTGCTCGCTCGCGTTCACGGGGACAACGCCGGCTCCAAGATGCCAGATGACGAGTAACGAGGCGCTGGGCCCGCGACTGGGCGATACCGCGGCTTAACAGAACTGTGACATAAAGTTGACGTGCTGCTCACAGAAACGCCACCTCCTCTTGCGGATGCCGCGATCCCGGAGGCCGTGATTGCAGTGGCTCTCGGGAACGGTTGTGTAACCCTGATCTCCCGCCGGCGCGAAGGGCGCTGGGTAGCGGTGGGAACGACGCTGTTCGCCCTCCTTGGGACGGTGTTCGGCCTGAGTGTGACTGTGGCGTCCTCACGGACGGGTGATGTTGTGTACCACGTCACCGTCCTCGAGATGCTGGCAGTCACTCTCGGCTTGCTGCTGCTGCTGCCGCCATCGGGGAGGCGGAGTGTGCCCGATCGGTAGGCCGTGGGAGGAGCGACTGCCAGGGATCGCTTACGAGCTAATCACTCTCCCTGCCTTCGGCGGTCCTTTTCCCCGATTGCCACGCTGCTCCGCCCGGAATCGCCGAAACCGGCATAAACAAATAGTCGTTCTACTGCTACAATCTAGGCGAGATTCCAACCTCGCGCCGAGCGCGTGCCGCCGGCACGGCTAGAGAACCCCAGGAGCGAAAAACGCCTGTCGCAGCCGTGCACCGCGGCGGGCGCTGGAGGGCGGAATTAGGAGCCGTACTGAGCTATGTCCAGCAGCGTTTCTGAAGGCGACGCCTCTTGCCCATACCTGGTGGGTGCAGGCGGCGCATATCCTCTTCCGCGCCCATCGAGCCGGGCTCGCTGTCACGCCGGCGTGACTGCGCGGGTTATTCCTGTTCATCGCCAGACCGCCCTATGTCTCAGTTCCGACTATGCCAGATGTCCCGAATACCAGCGCTACTCAACGGCGGACGAAGTCGAAAGAGAGGGCTGGTGGACCTCGCTCAGGTCCCTCGATTTCGGATTTGCCGGACGGGCACTGGTCAGCCTGATGGTAGGGGTAATCGTGCTCGCCTTCTTCGCCATGGCCCCTCGACCGGGGCCTCCACTCGAGGCCGGAGCGCCCCAGGCGACGGCGACAGGGGTAGCCGCTAACGGCGAAGCAGGTGGCGGAAAGAACCCCGTCGCTACGGAAGGCACGCCAACCGCTACGCAGGAGCCCACTCCTTCCCCTACTCCGGTCCCGCCCACCGCGACGCCGGCGCGTGCCGTTGCACCGAAGCCAACGGTCAGTCCGGCTGGAACGTACGTGGTTAAGCCGAGGGACACCCTCTACAGTATCGCCCACACCTACGGAGTGACCGTCGAGGAGCTGTCGAAGGCCAACAACCTGTCCGATCCCAAACGGCTCCGCGCAGGGCAGACCATTCGAATTCCTTGATCCGGCTGATGTTCCAGAGCCTCAGCCCTCACGCGTTGTGACGCTCGGCCCCTGGGCCCGCGATGTCAGGGAATTCTCTATTCAGCTAGTGCGAAATGGCCGATAGACGTCAACGGCGGATCGGCTCTACCCGCGCGGGCCATCCATGGGGCGGATGGCCCTCCAGGCGGTGCGGCAGTCACTCGAGGAGCAGCCGCGGGCACCAGGAGCTGAGCGGGAAGTCGTTGAGCGGCCTGATGTCTAAAGTAAAGCGGCGACCAAACCCGCGGGGTCTTTGGCCCCGGATCCTGAACGAACGCGCCGTGATCCCCGAGACCCCGCGGGTTTCATCCTGCCTTTGGTTTAGTCCGCTTCCTGGCCGGGTCTTACCATCAGCACGGGGATTCCTGCCTCTCGCATCACGTGGTCGGCCACGCTGCCGAAAACCATTCGGCTGAGTCCCGAACGTCCATGGGTGGACATGGCGATCAGGTCAATCGCGTGGACATGAGCGAAGTTGACTATTTCTGTGGCCGCCACACCTTCCACGACCTCCCATGTGGCATCGATCTTCCTCGCCTGCAAAGCGGTCGCAATGCCCGTCAGGTATCCGGTCGCGGTCTGAATCCCGCGCGCCTCCCATTCACTCTGGCCGCTTATAGGATGTGGTGGCTCCTGTGCTTTTGCCCATGCCTCCGACTCCACGGCGACCACCTCGACGAGGAGGAGCTCCGCATGCAACTGTCCCGCCAGTCCCTCGACGAACGGCAGCACCCCTTCCGCGAGCTTTGAACCATCCAGCGGAACGAGAATGCGCTTGACCATGTGGTCCTCCTTTCAAAGCACAGGGCCGGCCGAGGCAGCCTTTACCGTCTCGAGCCGGCCCTGCATTTCCGCCCCCGAAAGGATGCGATGAACAGGAATCAACTACGACCCTGGGCGAGTTCCAGTCGGGATCTTGATAGTATGAGTATACTACGCCAGAACAATGCTGTTGCATCCGGTGCCATCAGACAGGACGCGCAGCCGAGATCTGTCAGATCTCGATGGGGCGATCATTCGGATAGGAGGGTGCACCATGCAGAAATGGGAGTACCTCGAGGTGCGTGTCTTCGGTCCGGAGTGGGGCGACAGTCGGGGAAACTGGGGAAGGTTGGAAGCCAGTGAGTTGAAGCACGGCTATGCTGCACGCTGGCACTGGTCGACCACGCTCTTGAACGAGTTGGGAGAAGAGGGGTGGGAGATGACCGGGATTGCGGATGATGAGTCTCCCAACGCCTTTACGGCATTCTTCAAGCGGCCCAGGGAGTAGAAATCGCCTTTTCCTCAGCTATTCACAAGTTGCCCGAGACGTCTGTTGTGTGAAGGGGCCTGATGGTGGCGCCGCAGGCTACCACCCACCCGACGCTAAAGCGATCGGGCTGAGAGGACGAAGCCCGCTGAAGGGGCTGTCAGGAATCCCTGATGTTGGGCGGTCCGGGCGGCGGGGCGCAACGCAGCGTTCGCTGGCGTTGCGAGCACCCGACTCAAGGTACCGATGGGGAGCCTGCTTGAGCAGGCTTTGTTCTTTCAGCCCGATGGCTTCAGCCCCGGGCGGGCCCACGGCCAAGCTGCCTTGACGTCACCAACTCTGGGACAGTCTACAATGCCCCGGTGTCGGCATGGTTTGAGGATCAGGTCACAGTTCGGGCGGAAGCGACGGGGAGGGCGCGTGAGGCTGCGCTCGCTCGCCTCACGTCCCGGCGAGCCGCCACGCCGGTAGGAAACAGGCGGCTCAGCAGGAGCTTCGCCCTCCCTTCCCCATCCCACACTGCGACCCCGCTGCTGAACCATGCTCCGGTGTCGGCGCTGGTGGCATGTAAGTTGCACCTCGCAGCAGTGCCCGAACCCTCTCGCGTCACCCCAGTCAGCGCTCCGTCCGGCATGGGATTGGCGAAAAGATGACCGCGAAGGTATAGTTTGGACGTATAACACTGTTCCATTTTCGGCTAGGAGGATGGCAAGTAGATGGCTACCAGGTCGAATCCCTTCGGTGCCAGAAGTGCCCTCTCTGGGTCCTTCGGCTCGGTCACTTACTACAAGCTCGAGGCGCTCTCCTCCGCTGGGGTGAGCGGGCTCGACCGCCTGCCCTACACCGTCCGGATCCTGTTGGAGAACCTGCTACGCAGGAGCGCCGCCGGAAAGGCGACCGAGAAGGAAGTGCTGGCCATGGCTCGCTGGAGTCCGGGGCCGGCTTCGACCGCGGCAGACGTGCAGGAGTTCCCCTTCATGCCGGCGCGGGTGCTGATGCAGGACCTGACCGGCGTTCCGGCAACCGTGGACCTGGCCGCGCTCCGGTCGGCCATGGCCCGCTTGGGCGGCGACCCTGCTCGCATCAATCCGCTGGTGCCGGTAGACCTGGTGATCGACCACTCGGTTCAGGTCGATCTCTTCGGTACTTTGCTGGCCTATCAGGCCAACGTCGAAAGAGAGCAGACTCGTAACCGGGAGCGCTACCTTCTGCTGCGCTGGGCTCAGCAGGCTTTCCAGAACTTCCAGCTCGTCCCACCGGGAACGGGCATCGTCCACCAGGTGAACCTGGAGTTTCTGGCCAGGGTAGTCCAGTCGCGTCGAGAAGACGGCGAGACCTTGGCTTTCCCCGACACCCTGGTGGGGATGGACTCTCACACCACCATGGTCAACGGGCTCGGCGTCCTGGGTTGGGGAGTTGGCGGCATCGAGGCGGAGGCCGTGATGCTGGGCCAGCCCGTTTATCTCCTCACCCCCGAGGTAGTGGGTGTGAGGATTGCCGGCGTACTTCCGGAGGGCTCAACGGCTACCGACCTGGCCCTGACTCTCACACAGATGCTGCGGAAGAAGGGCGTGGTAAACAAGTTCGTGGAATTCATGGGCCCCGGTGTGAGCAACCTCACGCTTCCGGACCGTGCCACCATCTCCAATATGTCACCCGAATACGGGGCTACAGCCGGACTCTTCCCGGTGGACGCCGAGACCCTTCGTTACCTGCGCCTTACCGGCCGAGGTCCGGAATTGGTGGACCTGGTGGAGCGCTACTGCAAGGAGCAGAACCTCTTCCGCACCGACGATAGTCCCACGCCGGTCTACAGCGACCTGTTGGAGCTGGATCTCGCCGCGGTGGAGCCGAGCGTTGCCGGCCCCAGGCGACCCCAGGACCGAGTGCCGCTGGCGGAAACCAGCAGGAGCATAAGGGAAGCCTACCCGCAGCAGTTCGCCAACGTGACCAGGCCGTCCGCGGCCGGCCAACCAAACGGCTCTGGTGGTGCGGCGATCGCGGTCGCTCCGCCGAAGGAGAGGGTGACCCATGGCTCGGTGGTGATTGCCGCCATTACGAGCTGCACGAACACCTCCAATCCATCGGTTTTGCTGGGGGCCGGCCTGCTGGCCAAGAAGGCCGTGGAGCGGGGACTGAGCGTGAGTCCACACGTGAAGACCAGCCTGGCGCCGGGCTCGCGGGCCGTAACCCGCTACCTCGAAGATGCTGGGCTGATGCCGTTCCTGGAGGCGCTGCACTTCCACGTGGCGGGCTACGGCTGCACGACCTGCATAGGCAACAGCGGCCCGCTGCCCGGCGCTGTGGCCAAGATTGTGAAGGACGAGGACCTCGTGGTGGCGGCAGTCCTGAGCGGCAACCGCAACTTCGAGGGGCGCATCCACCCGATGGTGCGCGCATCCTATCTGGCTTCGCCTCCCCTGGTGGTCGCCTTCGCCTTAGCGGGAACCATGGACATAGATCTGGTCAACGAGCCGATCGGGTACGATCCGAACGACCAACCGGTCTACCTCCGGGACATTTGGCCGACGCAGCAGGAGATCAAGGACGCCATCGCGGCGGTGCTGAAGCCAGAGGTGTTCGCGAGGACCTACTCCAACGTGTTCGAGGGTCCCGAGCAGTGGCGGTCGCTGCCGGTGCCGCCGGGTCTCCTCTACGCCTGGGATCCAGACTCGACCTACGTGCAAGAGCCACCGTTCTTCGAGGATCTCTCGATGGAGCCTGGGGCAAAGGGCAACATAACTGGCGCTCGCGTACTGGCGTCGCTGGGCGACTCGGTGACCACCGACCATATCTCGCCGGCCGGGTCGATCCCTGTGGACGGTCCCGCTGGACAGTTCCTGATCGACAAGGGCGTCACGCAGCGGGACTTCAACAGCTTCGGCGCGCGCCGTGGCAACCACGAGGTGATGATGCGCGGCACCTTCGGGAACATTCGGCTCCGGAATCAGCTGGTGCCGGGCAAGGAGGGCCCCTGGACCGTGCATCTACCAGACGGCGAGGTCGCGACGATCTACGACGCGGCCGTGCGCTACAAGTCCGAGGGGGTGCCGCTCCTGATATTTGCCGGCAAGGAGTACGGCAGCGGCAGCTCCCGCGACTGGGCCGCGAAGGGACCATTGCTGTTGGGCGTCAAGGCCGCGATAGCCGAGAGCTACGAGCGGATCCACCGAAGCAACCTGGTGATGATGGGTGTGCTGCCGCTGCAGTTCAAGCCCGGTGACACCATGGCGAGCCTCGGGCTGACCGGCCGAGAGACGTACGACATCACCGGTATCAGTGGTGGCGTGAAGCCCCGGCAGGAGGTGACTGTTCGAGTCCGCGGGGAGGATGGAAGCAGCTTCAGCTTCCAGGCCATTGCGCGCATCGACAGTCCGATAGACGTCGAGTACTACGAGGGCGGAGGCATCCTGCAGACCGTCCTGCGGGAGATCATGCAACAAGCATAGGCGAACTCAATGGATATCCACAGCGACGGCGGGCGCGGACTTCAAGTCCGCGCCCGATCCTACTTCCAGCCCCCTGCGATTTCTACCGGGGCGTCGAAGCGTACTGTGACCGGCTCAGGGAGAGCGCGCTGGCGCCGCGTGCGCGACTCCCACTGACTGACTCGGCCGGACTAGAGCCGCTGGCCGGACCTGGCCGGCTTCATAGCTGCCCAGCATGCGAAGGGCAGGCACGTCCTGCTGTGGTGGAAGCTATGGGGTGGTGAGAGGCCCACGCGCCCGATCGAAAGCGCGGGAGGGCGATGACGACCGGGAGGGCGAGCCTCCTGGCGAGCCGCCACGCGATGGCCAACCAACACCTTCCCTTGGGAGGGCCGTCTCCAGAGCGCATCTTCTGGGACATTCACGGGTGCGAGATCGGTCAGGGGGGGGGAGGGGCAGCCCTTCGCGACCTGGCGGCTCGGCAGGAGCCTCGCCCTCCCACCTTCTCCCCTTCTCCCCGTCTCCCCGTCTCGGTCTATAGGCCGAGTTCCTTGGCGTTCAGGGCGTAGGGAGGCTTCTCGCCTCGCAGCACCTTGACGACGTTTTCCGCGGCCATCATCCCCATCGCGAGCGCGGAAGTCACCGTCTGGCCGGCTACGTGTGGCGCGAAGTAGATGTTGTCCAGGTCGCGGAGCGGACTGCCTGACTCCAGCGGCTCCCGCTCGAACACGTCCAGCGCGGCTCCGGCGATTCGCTTATCCTTCAGCGCCTGGTAGAGCGCGTCGGCGTCCACCGTGCCCCCGCGCGAGCAGTTGATCAGGTAGGCCGTTGGCTTCATCATGGCCAGCCGCTCAGTATTCATGATGTGGTGGGTGGTCTTGTCCAGCAGGAGGTGGAGGCTTACGTAGTCGCTCTCCCTCAGCAGCTCTTCCAGCGAGACGTAGGCTATGTCGTGTTTCTCGGCAAAGGCATTGTCCTGGAACGGATCGTAGGCCAG
>JAJYKO010000269.1 GCA_021788565.1 Chloroflexota bacterium | reverse complement strand
TTGTCGTTTGCGGGGATTGAGGTTCCCACAAGGAGGTAATCATGGCAAGAATCGACGTTAATCCGCCCCCGGGGCTGGTTCGAGATCCGGTGTGCGGCATGGAGATCGAGGCGCGAAGTGCCCACACCACGAGGCGAGTGGGCGACACGACCATCTACCTGTGCTCTGCGGCCTGCGAGGAGAAGTTCGACGCGGCGCCGGACAAATACGTGGCTTCGCCGCGTGGTAGTGATAGAGCGCGGCCATCCGGGCCGGCGCCCTCGGCGACCACCGGGGTGTCAACCAAGACCACCGGGCCTGTGAGCATGGAGATCCCCATCACCGGCCTGGACCGCTCCGGCGGCCCGGCGTTGGAGAGGGCGCTCCAATCCGTGGCCGGGGTGGAGAAGACCAGGGCAAACTCCAGGGCCGGTCGCGTGTGGATCTCTTACGACCCGGCGGTGGCCAGGGTGGGGGATCTGGTACAAGCGATACGCCAGGCTGGCTACGACACCGGCAGTGCGTCCCTGCGTCTAAAGGTCCAGGGCCTCTACTGCGCGGAGTGCGTGACCATCATCGAAGATGCCCTCAAGGCCACCCCCGGGGTGCTGGATGCCAACCTCAACGCCGCCACCGAGGAGGCGAGGGTGGACTACGTCCCCGGCGGGGTGAAGCTGGATGCCCTCACCAGGGCGGTGGAGGAGGCCGGCCCGTACAAGGCCGCGCCCGCGGCCCCGGCCAGCGAGTCGGGCGCGGAAAAGGAGGACTCGGAAGAGGACCAGGAGTACCGCCGTTTGATGCGCAAGTGGTGGTTTGGCGCCGCCGTCGCGGTGTTCACAATGTTCCTCTCCTACCCCTACCTGTTCCCGGTATTGCGGGACGTGCTGGTGCGAGGAAGCACCGAGTTGCGCGCGGTGTGGGGGTTGATGGGCCTTGCCAGCCTGGCAGTGATGGCTTACAGCGGCAACCAGTTCTTCACCGGCATGTGGCAGGGCCTCAGGCACCGCTCCGCCAACATGCACACCCTGATCGCCCTGGGCACCAGCGTCGCGTGGATCTACTCCACCATCGCCCTGTTATTCCCGCGGATATTCCCCTCCGCCGAATTCACGGACGTCTACTACGACGTCACGGTAGTGGTGACGTCGCTCGTTGTGCTTGGGCTGGCGCTGGAGGTGAAGGCCAGAGGGCGCACGTCCGAGGCCATCAAGAGCCTGATCGGGCTGCAGGCAAAAACCGCCCGAGTCGTCCGCGACGGCCGGGAGGTGGACATCCCTGTCGAGGAGGTCCTGGTAGGAGACGTGGTGGTGGTGCGGCCGGGGGAGAAGATCCCGGTAGACGGCACGGTGCTGGAGGGTCAATCCTCGGTGGACGAGAGCATGATCACCGGCGAGTCCATTCCGGTGGGCAAGGCAGCGGGTGACGAGGTGATCGGTGCCACCATGAATACTACCGGCAGCTTCCGCTTCCAGGCAACGAAGGTCGGCAAGGACACGGCCCTGGCCAACATCGTCCGGATGGTGCAGGACGCGCAGGGCTCCAAGGTGCCGATCCAGCGGATAGTGGACGTGGTGTCCGGATACTTCACCCCCGCCGTGATGATCCTGGCGGTGGCAGGTTTCGTCGTCTGGTACGTCTTCGGTCCGCCCCCACAGCTGGCGTTCGCGCTGATCGTCGCGGTGACGACGCTGATCATCGCCTGCCCCTGCGCCCTCGGCATGGCGACTCCCGTGAGCCTGACGACCGGCGTCGGGCTTGGAGCGCGGAACGGGATTCTTATCCGGAACGGCGAGGCCCTCCAGACCGCCTCGCGGCTTCAGGCGATAGTGCTGGACAAAACCGGCACCATCACCAAGGGCAAGCCCGAGCTCACCAACGTCGTGGCGGAAACGGGCTTCGAGGAAGATGAGGTCCTGCGTCTCGGGGCGGCGGTGGAGCGCGGCTCCGAGCACCCCCTGGCCAGCGCCATCGTGCAGGGGGCACAGGCCCGCGGGCTGGAGTTGCCCGAGGTCGCCAACTTCGCGGCCATCCCGGGCCACGGGGTGGAGGCCGAGGTCGAGGGCCGGCGGCTGCTGCTGGGCAACGCCAGGCTGATGGAGAGCAAGGCGGTGGCCCTCGGCCGGCTGGAAGTCGAATCGCAAAGGCTGGCGGACGACGGCAAGACGCCTATGTTCGTCGCCATCGACGGTCGGGCGGCCGGCATTATAGCCGTGGCCGATACTGTGAAGGATGACTCGAAGGCCGCCATCGCCACATTGAAGGCCCTGGGGCTGGAGGTGGTTATGATGACCGGCGACAACCGCCGGACTGCTCAGGCCATCGCCCAGCAGGTCGGCGTGGACCGGGTCCTGGCGGAGGTGCTGCCCCAGGACAAGGCCCACAACGTCCAAAAGCTGCAGCTCGAGGGCAAGAAGGTGGGCATGGTCGGCGACGGGATCAACGACGCGCCTGCCCTGGCGCAGGCCGACGTCGGCTTCGCCATCGGCACCGGCACCGACGTCGCCATCGAGGCCGCGGACGTGACCCTCATAAGCGGAAGCCTGAGGGGCGTGGCCACGGCCATCGCGATCTCGAAGGCGACGATGCATAACGTCTACCAGAACCTGGCCGGGGCGTTCGTCTATAACGGCCTTGGGATTCCGGTCGCGCTGGGGGTGCTCTACCCGTTCGCCGGCATCCTGCTCTCGCCGCTGCTGGCGGCCCTGGCCATGAGCTTCAGCTCGGTGACCGTGATCAGCAACGCCAACCGGCTCAGGTTCTGGAAGGCGAAAGGAGCAACACTATGACCGCCGACAAGCTATTCGTTATCCTGGCCGGCCTCGCGGCCATCGCGGGCATCGCCTGGTTCTTCTGGGGTCCCCGGAAGGGTGGCTACCGGGCGGCCGTCACCTCCGGCGGCTACCAGGAGGCGATGGTGCTCGTGAAGGGTGGGTACACACCGGACCTGATCGTGGTGCAGCACGGTAAGCCCGTCCGGCTGAACTTCCGGCGGGAGGAGTCCGCTGCATGCTCGGAGATGGTGGTTTTCGGGGACTTCGGCAAGAGCGCCAACCTCCCCGAGGGGGAGATCGTGCCGGTGGAGTTCCTGCCCGAGAAGGCTGGGGAGTACGAGTTCACCTGCCAGATGGGGATGTTCCGGGGCAAGCTGGTGGTGGAGTAGTCCGCCTTCTTTCAGCGTGGCCTCAGGCTTGCCTCAGGACCGCCTCAGATTGGACTGCTATGTTGAGATCGAAACAAATCAAGACAAAGGAGACCACCATGGCGAAGGATCCTGTCTGTGGAATGGACGTCGACCCGAAGACAGCATTGAAGACAGAGCACATGGGACAGACCTACTACTTCTGCAGCGCGGGCTGCAAGGCTGCCTTTGAGAAGGACCCGATGAAGTACATGGGCGGCCAACACGAAATGCACGAGGGTGGCCACCATTAGGCGGCCAGCCCGCAACCCTGGAGCCAACAACTGGCGGCCGCTAGCGGCTCTCTAACCTGAACCGGGTAGTATCCGACAGTCAGGGGAAGGCTCCTCCCCTAACATCGGACCGCGAAGAGAGCGGTTCCCTTCGCGGTCCCTTCCTTTTGCCCCACCTCGCACCGAGGTCCTCATGTGTGACGAGCCGCACTGTCTCCTCTTCTTTCCTCCTTACGCCGCGCAGCAGGAGAGCTTGGAGACGTCGCGTCCGAAGGTGAGGGCGGCGAGCTTGAGCCCCTCGGCCATAGTGAGGTACGGCGCGAAGGTCGAGGTGAGATCGGCAATCGTGAGGCGGAACTTCACTGCCAGGGTCGCGGCGTATATGACCTCCCCGGCATTCTCGGCCACCACGTGCGCCCCCAGTATCCGGTCGGTCTTGGCGTCGGCCACCAGCTTGAATACGCCAGCCGTTGCGCGGTTCGCCAAAGCTCGGGGGACGGCGCCGGCAAGTAGAACCGACGCCTTGACGTCGAGACCTGATGCCCTCGCCTGGGCCTCGGTCAGGCCCACCGTTGCCACCGAGGGAGTGGTGAAGATAACCCCCGGCACCGTGGTCAGGTCAACCTCCCTCGAGCCTCCCAAGGCGTTGTCGGCGGCGATCGCCCCCTCGTAAGCGGCCACGTAGACGAACTGCGGACCGAGCGTCACGTCCCCGACCGCGAAGACCCTCGGGTTGCTGGTCCTCAGCTGCTCGTCCACCAGCACCTCGCCTCGAGGGCCGACCCCGACCCCGGCCCTCTCCAGCCGCAGCTCCCCTGTGTTGGGCTGCCGCCCGACGGTCACCAGGAGCTGCTCCGCCTCCACGACGCGATTCTCGCCGTCTGCCTGAACGGCCACCCGGTAGCCCAATTCGGTGCGCTCGACGCGCTGGAAAGCCGCGCCGGTGACGAAGCTCATCCCCTGGCCGGTCATCGCTTCATAAACCGCCTCGGAGACCTCCGGCTCGTACTCCTTCAGGATCCGGGGGCTTCGCTGCATGAGGGTGACCTTGCTCCCCAGGTGGTGGAAGAGTTGGCCCAGCTCCAGGGCAACGTAGCCGGACCCGATGACGGCGAGACTCCTGGGTAGCCTCTTCAGATCGAGGGCCGTGGTGCTGGTGAGGTAGCCCGCCTCTGCCAGGCCCGGAATGGATGGGACGGCGGGGGAGGCGCCGGTGGCGACGAGGAAGCTACGGGCGCTTACAATCCTATCCGCCACCTGGATGCGCCCTTCATCCAGGAATGCCGCCTCGCCCCGCAGCAACTCCCAGCCATACTCGCCGATCAGATCCTCGTACTTCTCCTTACGTAGCTGGCTCACCAGCTCGTCCTTCTGGTCCACCAGCCGAGCGAGGTCCACATCCCGGGTAGCGGTCTTGACGCCGTCGAAGGGCTGATGATCCGCCTGGTAGAAGAGCTCTCCAGCCCTGAGCTGGGTCTTGCTGGGCACGCAGCCCACATTGACGCAGGTTCCTCCCACGGTTCCGCGCTCGATCATCACGACTGAGGCGCCCGCCTCGCGGGCCTTTATCGCGGCAGCGAAGGCCGCGCTTCCTGAACCGATGATCGCCAGGTCGTGGGCATCACCGCCCAAAGAGGCCCGCGGGCTCCTGACACCCCCGGGTTGGAGCACTTCGATGGCGCCAGGCTCGTAGCCGGCACCGCGTACCGCTGGAGCGAGCGCACCCAGGTCGAAGGTCGCCGGCAACCGGAAGCGGACCTCACCCCGGCGGAAGTCGGCCCGAGCCTCGATCGCTCCTACTTGCTCCAGCGCCCTCGACACGTGGACCTCGCAGCTCGGGCAGGTCATGCCCTCAACTCGCATCCGTATGGTCTCTATTGACTCTTCATTCACTAGCCTGTCTCCTCTCGTATTCCGTCGCCGGACTGAGCCTCAGGCCCATCACAGCCTCATGGATCACGGTCCGAATCGTGGCGCCAATAGCGTGGTCGGCGGCGATGCCACAATCGTGGGCACCGACCGATGTGGCGCGCCGGATCCCGCGGCGTGGCGGCCGACCACGTCGTCGGCTGCCCACACGTGGAGCGCGTCCGTCCGCAGCCCGTCATCCACCACGACGTAGCGCCGCTCATCCGTCTGGGCGCCGGCCTTGTCCAGATTGGTGCTCACGGTTCTATCCCCTTCATGGGCCTAGCGATCGGCATCGACCTCGTCCGGTCGCGATATCACCGTCAAAATCGGGCACTCGCCGGTAGAGCCATACTCGGCACAGGCGGCGATCAGTTCCCGGAGTGCGTTCCTGATTCGCTTCAGGCTGCGTATCCTCTCCTCGACGTCCGCCACTTTGACCTCAGCCTGCTTCCTGACTTCGGCACAGGGGCTACCGCCGTCGGCGCGCAGAGCGAGGAGTTCCTCTATTTCGTCGAGCGAGAATCCAAGCTGTTGGGCGCGCTTGATGAACCGAATGCGCTGCACGGCATCAGTGGAGAACTGTCGGTAACCGGAATCGCGCCGGGGTGGCGCCGGCACCAGCCCTCGCCGCTCGTAATAGCGAATGGTCTCGACGTTCACCCGCGCCTTTCTCGCCAGTTGGCCGGTAGTCAGGCTAATCACGCTGCCTCCCTCATCCTGATGCTGCGCCCGTGGATGGAGTATAAACCCTGTACCAAGGTACAGAGTCAAGTGCCAGGGTCTCCAGTTCCGAAAGATCATAGGTTCGTGTCTACCGGTATCTTCGCCGCCATCCCGTGCCACGCTCAAGTGGTGACCGCGTCACCTTCCGCCAGTGCGGGCAATTCGTGCGGAGCTGCGACCAGCCGCTGGTCTGCATGGTCATGCGCGATAGCGGCTGCTTCCAGCGCCAGGTGCCGTCAGGAACTCTAAGCCTGCTCGCATGTAGCCCTCAGACTCGATTCAGTTTCACCGGTTATTCTCTCTTTCGTCGATGGGGATTGGCACGGCGTGGGTCGCCGGGAGCATCCCCAAACCGCCTCGGGGGAGGCGGCCAACTGGTGGTTGGGAGGTTACGGAATGTTGGAGTTTCTTCAGACCAACGCGTGGTGGATCGTGGTGGCGGGTCTCTTCGTGCTGATGATGCGCATGCGTGGGACGGGTGGCGGAATGGATCACGGCGCGCATCAGCACGAGCCCCAGCGCGATGACGTGCAGCCGGGCCAGGAGCGAATGAGCCTGGCAGAGCCATCCGAGGAAGATAAGCCCGGGGAAGCAGGAGAAAAGGAGACACAGCCGGTGGCGCGCGATAGCCGCCGCTCGGGGGGCTGCTGCTGAAAAGGGACTGCCCCTACCGGAGCCGAGCGCGGGCGGGCGATCCTGCCACTTCTCGTGTTCTCCGCGCCACGGGGGATCCGCCCGAGACCCGGGTATGGGGAGGGGCAATGGAACATAACGAACTTAAGAAGGTATAGATTGATATGGCAGTCATGAAAGAGGAGATCGAGCAAAGCGCCAGCACCACTCTGGAGATAACCGGGATCACCTGCGCATCCTGCTCGACACGGATCGAGAAAGGGCTGGCCAAGCTGCAGGGTGTGGTGCGTGCCAACGTCAACCTGGCCACCGAAAAGGCCACGGTGGAGTTCGACCCTTCCACCGTGGACGAGGGCAAGATGGTGGAGGTGATCAAGGGCCTCGGCTACGGGATGAGGGAGAGGCAACCGGAGCAGGCGAGCTTCGGCGTCACCGGCATGACCTGCGCCTCCTGCTCGGGTCGGGTCGAGCGTGCCCTTCGCAAGCTCCCTGGTGTAAAGTCGGCCAACGTCAACCTGGCCACGGAGAAAGCTGCGGTCCTGTTCGAACCCGCCCTGGTCTCTATGGCCGACTTCCG
>JAJYKO010000268.1 GCA_021788565.1 Chloroflexota bacterium | reverse complement strand
CTTCCGCTCGTAGTTCCAGTACGGCCTGTCGGAGATCTCACGGACGTCGACGCTGTCCAGAGGCAGGTAGTCGAGCGGAATGGGAACGACGCCGAGCTTATTCAGCTCCTGCGCCATCCCGAGGTTGGCGCCCGCGTCCTGCGCATTGTAGGACCGAGATAGGAGCACCACGCCGATGCTCTCCGGGTTCGCCTCTATCTCCTCCAGCACTCTCTTCCCTTCCTGGACCAACCGTGCCTCAAACTGGCGCTGGTCGTCGAGGGCGCGCCTCGCGGCCTTCACGCCTCGCGCATGGTCGAACCCAAGCCGCTCGGCGATGGTCGCAAAGCTCTCGATCAAGGCAGCGTCGCCCCTGGCCAGGTCGATCACGGGGTCCAACAAGCGGTTACCCAGGCCGAACACTGACCGGACTATGTAGGGGCCTGCCTGGACCAGAGGACATGAATAGCGCTGGTCTTCGTCACCGTTCTTCGCGCCCATCCTGATGGCATTGGACACAAGAACGTAGTCAGCACCCTGTTCCAGCAATTCGGCCACGTGGCCATGGAGCAACTTGATCGGGAAGCAGCTGTCGGTGTAGGCGTGCTCAAGCGACTTCTCGATCACCCGCTTGTTGGTGGGTGTGGAATATCGGACTCGAACGCCAAGATCGTTGAGAAAGCCGGTCAGCAATGGGGCTAGGTCGTACGTCATCAACGCTCGGGGCACGCCCACGAGGGGTCCGGTACCCGTCTCGGGGTCGTAGCCCCCGAACAGGAGCTTTTCACGGCCGGTAAACGGCGTTTCCTCCTTGCCCCTCCTCGCGCCCATTCCGGCGTCAAAGAGGTCGCAGCGCGAGCCGTAGTACAGCTTCTCGCCGGTGCTGGTGGTCATGACGCTGATGGCGCAGCTGTTCTCGCACTGCTGGCAGTTAAAGTTCGTGACGGCGTAGCTGGCCTGCGCCACCTCTGAGAACCCTCGGAAGCCGGAAGGGCGCCCTTCCTGCTGCGCCTCCATGGCCAGGAGCGCTGCGCCTATCGCCCCCGTCACCTCTTTGTGGTCCGGAACGACAAGGGCTTTGCCGGGTAGCTCTGCCTTGAAGGCCGACACGACGGCCTCATTGTAGAAGACGGCACCAGTGAGGAAGACGCGATCGCCGACCCGCCTGGTGCCTACTACCTTGGAACGGTAGTTCTTAGCCAACGATGTGGACAGGCTTGAGACGATGACGTCCGACGAGACACCGGCGTGCTGGGCCGAGGTAACTGCCTGGCTCATGAAGGCCGTGCACTTCTCCCCCAGATCGAGCTGACTCTGAGCATGGAAGGCGAGCCTCGCGAATTCTCCGGTGCGGGTGGATATGCCGAGCTGCTCCGCCAGCTCGTCTATAAAGCTACCGGTTCCGGCGGCGCAGGCCTTGTTCATCTGATAGTCCAGCACCGTGCCGTTCTCCAGGTACACGTACTTGGAGTCCTGCCCACCCAGTTCGAAGATCGTGTTGACCTTGGGGTCAATCTGGAGGGCCGCCCGGGTCTGAGCTGTGATCTCGTTCTTGATCAGGTCGGCGCCGATGAAGTTGCCGACAAGATAGCGGCCGGAGCCGGTTACCCCGGCGGCCTTGATCCGTATCCTGCCGTCCACCTGCTCGGCCAGCCTCGCCATCAGCTGCTTGACCGCTTCTAGCGGCTGTCCGGCCGTCATTAGGTAGCTCTTGGCGAGCAGCTCTCCCTCAGCAGTTATGACGGCGGCCTTAGTGCTGGTGGAGCCGACGTCGACGCCGAGATAGGCATCCACCGTACTCCGCATCAGGACCGGTGGCTGCCAGCCATCCCGGGAGAATGAGGGCTCCAACTGCCTGGCAATATGAAAGACTTCTCCCTCCGCGTCAGATCTGGGATGGAGGACGCGCGGCCGAGCGGAGGCGCTCCTGGCGAGCAGGGCTGCCCCGATGGCCTCCCTATCGGCGTGCATAAGGGGCACGACCACCGGTTCCCCCAGCACCTGGGAGAGCGCTCTGACCACGCCCTGGTTGGCGGAAACGCCCCCGATGCAGTACACCGGTTGCTCGAAGCGGTCGCGCCACTGGGCCACGATCATTCGGGCGATGCTGTCCGACAGGCCGGCCAGCATACCTGAGATCGGCCAGCCTTTCTGTTGCAGGTGAATCAGATCGGATTTGGCGAAGACGCTGCATCGCGCTGCTATGCGGGGAGGAGCTTCCCTCCATTCCAGCGCGTGGGCCCCAAATTCCTCGATGTTGATCCCAAGACGAGAGGCCTGTTGCTCCAGGAAACGTCCGGTGCCTGCGGCACAGAGCGGGGAGCGAGCCACTCGCCACGCCTCGCTGGAGCCTTGTGGCATGCCGATAACCAGTGCGGACTGGGCACCGATCTCGACGATGGTGTGTGGCTCCCCGCCGTCCCACAACACGCCCGTAATCGCGCAGAAGGGTGAACTGAACAGCTGCCAATCATCATCGCTGTTGTACAGCTGCCTTCCAGAGCCAGTGGCGCCAGCACCCGAGATCCGCTCGAGGGGAATCGACTTTCCGATGCGGTCGAGCATAGTCCCTATCGCGGCCACAGGACCTCGGTTTATCCTCTCGTGGTCCACGAGCACGAGACGGCCGGAGACATCCACCACCGCGGCGCGGGCATTTACTGAACCGATATCTAGACCTAGATAAAGGTTCCTGGTGGCGTCGCTATCTGGCGCTGGCGTTGATTGCGGAGCGGACAAGTTGCTCTCCTTGACACTGCTGGTATTGTCGGAGCTGGATCTACATGCCGACCCGGCATTATACAGCGTATCCCTCAACAAGGCACTCCGTTTGCCCTATAATATTGATAGGGCATTCTTGCTCGTACTTTGGGGGACCTCAGGGTACGCTGCGCGAAGGGGGATTGGACTGTATGGCAGTGAGGAAAATTGTATTGCTGGGCGACCCGATTCTTCGTCAGAAGGCGAAGCGGGTGACGCGATTCGACGCGTCGATTCAGCAGTTGATTGATGACATGATCGACACGATGCGAGACGCGCCCGGCACCGGCCTGGCCGCACCTCAAGTGGGTGTGCCTCTTCGCATTGCTGTGATCGAAGTTGACGAAGAGATCACGGTGGTGTGCAATCCAGAGTTCGTGCAGATGGAGGGAGCGTACGAGCCGGAGGAGGGTTGTCTCTCCATTCCAGGGTACGTGGCCAACGTGAAGCGTGCGCTCAAAGTGGTCGTGAAGGCGAAGAACCGCCGGGGCAAGGATATCAAGGTGAAGGCCGACGGACTTCTCGCACACGCGCTACAGCATGAGATAGATCACCTGGATGGCATCCTGTTCATCGACCGGCTGCCGAGCCTCGACCTTCTTCGGAAGGTGCCACCGAGGCAGGAAGAGGCTGAAGAGGCCGAGGAAGAGACCGCCGAGACAATGGCATAGCCAAATTGACACGAGTCTGTGCCGGGCTATATACTCATTCGAAATGGTCATCGGTGAGAGACCAACGCGTTTCCCCGGTTTAGGTCGCAGGCGCCACTTTGGGAGGACTGGCATCGGCCATGTCCTCGCTTTTTGTCGGCTCTCCGGGCGCCTCACTTCGTCGCTTCGCGCGGTTCCTGGGGCGGCAATCATAATGCCCGAAAGGCGGCATGGGGTATGAGAAGACACGTCTTGCTCGTTTTCGCCGGTATCGTTGTGTTGTTTGTGGCCGCGGTTGTCGTGGTGTGGCCAGGCGATCCAGGCAAGTACTTCCCCGGAGGTTCCGCGCTCCCTCGTGGAAGCGGCGTCAACATCAAGATCGGTAGTTGGCAGCTTGACAGGCCGTCCTTCAAGCTTGGTCTGGATCTGGTTGGCGGAACCAGCCTCTTGCTGCAGGCCGACATGTCCAAGGTTGCCCAGGCCGATCGAGCGACTGCTTTGCAGGGTGTCATCGACGTGATTCAGCGACGCATCAACGCCTACGGCGTGAGCGAGCCGATCATCCAGGCGCAGGGCCAGGACCGTGTGATCGTCGAGTTGCCCGGTGTGAAGAACGTCGAGGATGCCATAAGCCTCATCGGTAAGACCGCTCAAATGGATTTCCGGGAGCAGGTCACCGATAGCAGCGGCAAGACCACCTGGGTCATTGCCCAAGCGACAGGTTCGGACGGCAAGCAGCACGAGCTTACCGGCCGATACTTCAAGCGGGCCGACGTGGCCTTCGATCCAACGACCGGCGCTCCGAAGATCGACTTCCAGTTCAACAGCGAGGGCGCCACGCTTTTCGAGCAGATCACCAAGCGCGACCTCTACAAGCCGCTGGGGATTTTCCTGGACGGGCAGGCGATCTCTACGCCGACGATTCAGGGGGTCATCTCTAGCCAGGGAGAGATCACCGGCCACTTCACCCTCCAGGAAGCGAAGGATCTGGCTATACAGATGAACGCTGGTGCGTTGCCCGTACCTGTGAAGGTGATCGCTCAGAGCGACGTGGATGCCACGCTGGGTAGCGACTCGATCCAGAAGAGCATCATAGCTGGCGAGATTGGGCTGGCCATCGTGGTGCTCTTCATGGTGATCTACTATCGGCTGCCCGGAGTTCTGGCCTCCGTCGCGCTGCTGGGTTACTCTGCCCTGACCATGGCGGAGTTCAAGCTGATCCCAGTGACCCTCACCCTCGCCGGCATCGCGGGCTTCATTCTATCGGTCGGTATGGCGGTCGACGCAAACATTCTGATCTTCGAGAGAATGAGGGAGGAGTTGAGAGCTGGGAAGACGCTGGGGGCGGCGATAGATGCAGGCTTCGACAGAGCGTGGTCGTCCATCAGAGATTCCAACGTCTCGACTCTGATCACCTGTGGTATTCTTTATTGGTTCGGTTCCAGTTTTGGCACCAGTATCGTGATGGGCTTCGCTTTCACGCTGGGCCTTGGCGTAATAACTAGCATGTTCTCTGCAATCACCGTCACCAGGACTTTCCTGCGGATGCTGATACGCACCGGCATCGCCACCAATAGCTGGCTCTTCGGTCTGGAGAAGCCGGCAGCGCCAGTTCCCGCGCTAGCCCAGGAATCGAGGGGGTAGCAGAGAGATGCTGCTTAACGTCGTCGGAAAGAGAAATTGGTTCTATCTTCTGTCCATAGTCGTGCTGTTGCCTGGGATCATCTCGCTGCTGCTCCCTGGCGGCCTGAGGCCTGGCATCGACTTCACCAGTGGTTCCATCATGACCATCCAGTTCAGTCAGCAGGTGGACCAGACCGCTTTGCGAAATGAGTTCGCGGCTCTCGGTCATCCTGAGGCGGTCGTCCAGAAGACCGAGGGCACGAACACGACGGGGACCACTTTTGTCGTCCGGACCTTCACACTGAAGGGGGAGCAGAAGAACGCATCTGGCCAGGTGACGGCGCCCTCCGAGCGGCAGTCGATACAGGATGCGCTGACGAAGAAGTTCGGGAATCTGCAGGTGCTCTCGTTTGACTCAGTGTCTCCGATCATTGCTTCGGAGATAATACGCAACTCGATCATCGCGGTGGCAGTGGCAGCGGCCGGCATTCTGCTTTACATAGCGTATGCTTTCAGAAGGGTCAAGAGTTCTTTCCGGTGGGGGGTCTGCGCCATCGTTGCCCTGCTGCACGACGCGCTCGTCGTGCTGGGCATATTCTCTATACTTGGCAGGATATTCCAGATTGAGTTGGACTCCCTCTTCATAACGGCGGTCCTCACTGTGATTGGCTTCTCGGTGCACGATACGATCGTGGTGTTCGACCGGATCAGGGAGAATTACGGCCGCCGTATGGGCGATCGGCTAGAGAACATCGTCAACCACAGCATCATGCAGACGATGGGCAGGTCGCTGAACACCTCCATGACCGTGCTACTGGTGCTGATGACACTCTACCTGTTTGGGGGCGCCACTACCAAGAACTTCACCCTGGCCCTGCTGATCGGGGTGACCACCGGGACCTACTCGTCGATCTTCGTGGCGGCTTCGTTGCTGGTAACCTGGGAACGAGGGGACATCAAGTCCGGCTGGCGCCGACTGACCGGCGCCAGGCAGGCAGCGGGGGCGGCAAGCTAGGAAGTTGCACTCCCGAGCTAAAATGGTTTGAGCGACTAATGGGGTGGTCTAACGACCACCCCATTTCAGTATTGGGGTAAACGGAAGACCTTAGCGGGCCTCTCTTTCGCCGACCGTCGTTGCGCGTGGGTCATAGCAGATGCCGCAGCTCCTCATCGCCCTCCAGCTGCTCGACGATCTTTTTGACCTCGTGGGCCCTGTCGCGACGAGCAACCAGAAGCACGTCCTCGGTGTCCACGATCACCAGATCCTGGAGGCCAATCGTCACTACCGGCCTGCTGGTGGCAAACACGAGCGTGCTCTCTGTGTCCAATCCAAGGTGCGTGCCTCTAACCAGATTCGTGCCCTGGTTGGGCTCGGAGACGCCCATCAGCTCCGACCAGCTACCCACGTCGTTCCATTCGAGGTCTGTGGGCACTACGGCGACCTTGGGCGCGCGTTCCATGATGCCGTAGTCTATAGTCTCCTTCTCCATGCGAGGGTAGACCTGGGCGATGACCTCGTCCTGCCGATCGGTCCCTAGAGCAGGTTTGATCTCCATGAGCAGCGCATATAGGTGAGGCATCAGCATCCTGAAATGGTCCATTATGACCGATGCCCGCCACACGAAGATGCCGCTGTTCCAGAGGTAGCGACGGGTTTCCATGAACTCAGCGGCACGCTCTGCATCGGGTTTCTCGACGAATCGGGCCGCGCGATGAACTTCTCCCGCGGCAACGTCCTCCAGAGGCTCAGCCATCTCGACGTAGCCGAAATTCGTGGCCGGGTAGGTTGGGCGGACACCTAGGGTAACAAGGTAGTCGCTAGTGGAGGCCACGCGCTGGGCGAGCCTCAGCGCTCGAAGGAGTTCGTCCGGATTGCCGATGACCGCGTCGGAATGGAGAGATGCCATCACCGCGTCGGGGTCGGCAGCATGAATGATCAACGATGCCAGGGCAAGAGCGGGCGCGGTGCCTCGGCGCACGGGCTCGATGACGAAGTTCTTCGCCGGGATCCCTGGGAGCTGTGCGCGAATGTCGTCGGAATGGGACTGCTCCGAGACGATGAAGACCTGGTCGGGCGCGACGAGCGGCTCCACCCTGTCCACAGTTTCCTGGATCAGGCTGCGGTCGCTGATAAGCGACAGTAACTGCTTGGGGCGCTTGCTTCTGCTGAGGGGCCAGAGGCGGGTTCCGCTCCCTCCGGCCAGAATCGCTACGTACATATTC
>JAJYKO010000267.1 GCA_021788565.1 Chloroflexota bacterium | reverse complement strand
GCTGCCCCCCTCGTGCGCAGTTCCTACCGTGCGGAGGAGGTGCTGGCGGCATGCAGCTAGCAGCAGCAGGTGTATTGCCGGCCGATCGGGCGACCGACGACCCAGTGGAGCGCTTGCTCTACTCGCGCGACCTGGCTCCGGTGCCGCCCATCTTGACCCGCCCCTTCTTCAAGACGGTGCCGGACGCGGTCGTCCGGCCGGCCAGCACCGAGCAGGTTGCCGAGGTGTTGCGGTGGGCGGCTCGAGAGCGCATCCCTGTCACGCCCAGGGCTGCGGCCAGCACTAGCTTCTACAACGCCGTACCGATTCGGGGCGGCCTGGCGCTCGATGTGAACGACCTGCGCGGCCTGGTAGACCTGGACGCCGCGCGGCACACCGTCCGTGTGTTGCCCGCGACCACCTGGTGGGAACTGGACGACGAGCTGCGGACGAAGGGTTTCGCGGTGAAGTCCTATCCTTCCAGCGCCGTCTCGGCTACGGTTGGGGGCTGGGTCAGCACCCAGGGGCACGGCATAGGGAGCCTCGCGCACGGAGCAGTGGGCAGCCAGTTGATCAGCCTCCGTGTGGTGTTACCCAGCGGCGAGCAGGTCGTCGTCAGCCGCGACACCGATCCTCCCCTAGACTGGTTCGTGGCCGCGGAGGGAACTCTGGGCCTGGTCACGGAGGTCGAGTTGACTGTTCGGCCTGAGCCCGCCGTCGAGTCGCACCACCTGTTTGCCTTCGATGACCCCGGCTCCCTCGGCTTGAGCATCATTACCCTGGCGCGCGCCGAGCCTCGCCCGTTCACCCTCCTCTTCGCGGATGGCGGGTACCTTCAGCTGCTGGCGCGGGCAGGGTTCAGTGTCCCCGTTCCTATCCATCAACATGTGGGGGCCGGCGGCTCTGCCGGCCCGTCCGTCCTCCTCGTCAGTCTCCAGGGTGAGGCTACCGAGGTCCGCCGGAGCGAGGATGCCCTGACACGGTTGCCGAGGCGGGAATTGCCATCGGATATGGCGCTCGAGGAGTGGAGCCTGCGCTTCTACCATCTGCGGGCCAAGCGCGCCGGTCCATCCCTCCTGGCCGCCGAGCAGTGGCTTCCCCTTGAGAGACTGTCCGGCTACCTCATGGCGGTTGGGCGGATGGCCGCCCGGCACCGGTTGCTCGTCGGCAGTTACGGTCTGGCCGTAACACCGGAACTGGCGATGGTGATGACGATCTATCCCTCGGACGAGCGCCGCACCATCGAGTACCTAGCGGCCATAGGCCTCACCAAGCGGCTGTACGACCTCGGGTCGAGATATGGCGGGAGACCGTACGGAGTTGGATTGTGGAACTCGGCGTACCTGCCCCGATTGTTCAGCAGGGAGCAACTGGCAGAGCTCCGGCGGCGCAAAGCGCGACTCGATCCTCAGGGCATCATGAACCCGGGCAAACTGTACGGGGCGCCGTTCCCGCTCTGGCCACCCGTTTTCGGTCCAGGGGCCGACCTTCTGGCGACGGCGTATCTGCTGTCGCGAGGTGAACGCTGATGGCGGAGCAGGTGTTCTTCGAAGGGCTGGCCTTCGAGGCGACTATCTGCGCCTACTGCGGCTACTGCCGGACGGTTTGCCCGACCTACGACGGCGTTGGATGGGAGTCGTGCTCGCCGCGAGGCAGGATCCAACTCACTCGCATGCTCCTCGATGGGAACCGGTTGTCGGCCGACCATATGAGGAAGCTCTATCAGTGCACCCTGTGCGGCCACTGCACGCAGGTGTGCTCCACTCGCATCGACCTGCGCAGCTTCTGGCTGGCCGCGCGGACGGAGACAGTAGCCCATCGACTGGCACCTCCGGGACTTGAGACCGTGGCCGGCCGCGTGTCAGACACGGGGAACATTTACGGGTATCCAAACGACGAGCGAGCGGGCTGGGCAGAGTACATGGAGGATGCTCCCCCGGACCTCTACCAGCGAGAGCGGGCAGAGGTCGTCTACTTCGTCGGTTGCTCGTCCTCCTTCTCGCCGCGTGTCCAGCGGATTGCAGAGGCATTCGTCCGGGTGATGACGGCAGTGGATGTGGACTTCTCGATCCTGGGAGAGGGCGAGCTGTGCTGCGGCTTTCCCCTGCTGGCTGCCGGGATGCGTATCCAGGCCGATGCCCTGGTGGAGCACAATCTAGCGCGGTTCAAAGAGACAGGGGCCTCGACCGTAGTTTTCACCTGCCCAGCCTGCCGGATGATGTGGCTGGAGGAGTATGCACCTCACCTGCCGGGTGTTCGGATGCTCCACTCGACCGAGTTGCTGGCCGAACTGGCGGCGGCCGGCCGCCTTCCATTGAAGGAGACGGCCAGGCGGGTGACCTACCACGACCCGTGCGACCTGGCTCGGAACGGAGGCGTCTACGATCCGCCCCGGCAGCTCCTGGCGGCGGTCCCCGGCCTCCGCTTTCTGGAGGCGCACGAGCGGAGAGAACGCGCGCTCTGCTGTGGCGGCGGAGGCGACCTGGAGATGGTGGACGCGGACCTGGTAGGGCGAGTCGCGGCTCGAACGGTCGGGAAGCTGGCATCTACCGGCGCGGAGACCATTGTGACTGCTTGCCCCCAGTGCGTGCGAACCCTGACCCGTGGGGCGGAAGAGTCTGCCTCGGGGGTCGAGGTGCTGGATATCGTGGAGTTGGTGGCAGGGGCGCTGGAGGACCAGGCCCGGCCTTGAGGAGGACCCATGGCTTTAGTAGAAGGGGTGCAACTGCCGGACGATCTCTACTACCATTCGGAAGACCACGTGTGGGTGCGGCTGGAAGGCGAGCGGGCTCGTATCGGCCTCGACGCCCTCGCCCAGCGTTCTGCCGGGACGGTCGGTGCGGTGAGATTGAAGCCGGCCGGACGTCCAATCGCGGCTGGGAAGCCGTTCGGCACCATGGAGGCCGGCAAGTACGTCGGCCCGCTGAAAGCCCCTATCGCCGGCCAGGTTATCGAGATCAACGAGCAGGTGATGAGTCAGCCGGGTCTTCTGAACTCTGATCCGTACGGCGAGGGCTGGCTGATCATTGTCGAGCCGGAGGACGCGACGCGCGATCTGGCAGCCCTTATCCACGGCGAGGCGATCCAGCCGTGGCTGGAGCGATCCGTCGCGGATTGGCACCGCCGCGGACTGCTGAAGGGGTAGGAGTCTCCGATGTACAAGCTTGGTCTGCAACGAGAATTGGATGCCCGACACTTCCTAGTGGGCGGGGATTGGGGCGCGGAGAACGAACTGCATTCCCACCGTTATCGCGTCGAAGTTCGGCTGAAGGGGGCAACCCTGGACGAGCACGATTACCTGGCGGACCTCGTCCAGGTGGAAGCCTATCTGGATGAACTGGTGGGCTATTTCGCGGGTAAGACGCTCAACGATCTCCCGCAGTTCGCGGGGCGGAACCCCAGCATCGAGCTGTTTTCCCGCATCCTGTGCGAGGAGCTATCGAGCCGGCTGAAGGCGAGCAACCTGAGCGCCATCACGGTCCGAGTGTGGGAAAACGACGCCGCCTGGGCGTCCTACCGGAAGGAACTGTAGAGCGCTCGCGGATGAGCAGCCTGCGCGGGTCTGGAAGATCTCACGGAATCGACGCCTCAGCGGGTTGGGCGCGGTGGAGCAGCCACCGGCAGAACCGAGTCCAACCGGCTGAAGCCTCGACTGCACGATCGCGTTCGGGCTTTCAGCGGTAGCGGGCGTTGTACAGCGCGGGGTCGTGCGGTGCCCGCCGGTTAGGGCAGGACGGCCGCGGGCACAACATGCAGCTCTCGAAGCTGCCGGCGGCACCAAAGCGGATGCCGGATACCGTCTTGGTCGGCACCATCAGCATGGTGTCGGTCAGATGGACCCCTACCGTCGTTTCGGTGTCGCCGAGCAGCTGGAAGAGCGGCAACTGTTCCTCGAGGGGCCAATCGGCGAGAGAGCCCGGGTTCATCCGCGAAGTCTCGCCAGGGTTGTACGTCTCTCGCAAGTAGTCGACTATCGCATCCATCGCATTCCGCATCGCTGCTTCCCGAATGGCGTCCGACCAGAAGCGGTGGAGCATGTCGTCGAGACCCTTGCCCCAGGCCTCCAACTCAGTCCCACAGGTAGCAATGTACGGAAATGCCCGATGGGTCTCGGCGAGGTTCACCGCTAGAACCCGGCTGGAAAACCGTATTCCGTCCAGCACCACGTAGTCGCTGCCGCGTTCGTCGATGTAGGCTACCCCACACACGGCCTTGGGCGCTGCTATCGACTCGGCCTCGTGGACCAGTTCGCGCAGTTCCGACGCCTGTGAAGAACCTTCTCGTACGTGGAGCCGCTTGAACAGGTCCTCCAATGACAGCTGCACGTGGATATTGTCGAGTACTACGGTTTGCATGACCGGCTCCTCTCGCCCATCGAGTTAAAACCTAAAGTAAAGCCAAGGTGGAATCGACATGGTTTCGAACCCGCAGGAAGCATGCGGGCATGCTGGTAACCGTCATTCCCGCGCAGGCGGGAATCCACTCTTCAGGTGCGAGCAACGGATCCCCGCTTTCGCGGGGATGACGATGGACCTCACCTTCGTTTGTCTAACTGCCCAGTCCCTCTCGGAACTCGGAGATATTCCGGCTGATGCCGGCAGCCAGCAGCCAGATGTCGTTGCAGATGGGCATCAGGGTGAAGCCCTGCTTCCAGCGGCGGATTCCTTCCTCGACGGTCCCCACGTGGATCCCCGCGTACTGGCCGTGAGCCTTCGCGACGTCGACCACCTTCTGAACCGCGGCCGCGTGGCGTGGGTCCTTGACGTCGAAGGCCGGCTTAAGTCCCATGGACACTGCCAGATCGGTCGGCCCGATGTAGTAGCCGTCCAGGCCGGGCAGCTTGGCGATCTCCTCGATGCTCTCGATCCCTTCCACGGTTTCCATCATCGCCAGGCAGATGACCTCGTCGTTGGCGTGGTCGAAATAGTCGGCGCCGTTGACGTAGCGGGCGCGGTTGGCGCCGTTGCTGCGATAGCCGACCGGCGGGTAGCGGCAGGCGCCTATCGCCTTCCTGGCATCCTCGAGGTTGTTTACCATCGGGATGATTACGCCCATGGCTCCGGCATCCAGAACCCACTGGATAAAGGAAGGCTCATTCCAAGGAACTCGGACGATGGGAGTGATGTCCGCGTTCTGCCCAACCACCTGCAGCCAGGTGGCAGCGCGGTCCGGCCCGATGCCCATGCCGTGCTGCATGTCCAGGATGAGGGCGTCGAAGCCCCCACGGGTCATGACTTCGGCAGTGAAGGGATCCGGGGTGCTGCACCAACCGGTCACCACCGGCTTGCCCTGGCGCCACAGCTCTTTGACCTTGTTTGGACGCATGAAGATTCTCCTCACTCGCAGCATTGGAAGGATAGGAGGGCGAAAACGAGTTCCGCCGAGCGCCGCAGTTGTACCACGACCGGACCGCGCTGGCAACTACAGACTCAGCGCCGGATCTTCACCATGTATTCCGACTCGGCTTCGAACCGGAACGCAACTACAAAAGCGCGAATGACACGAAGGAGCATAGAGGCACTGCTCTTATGGATATTTCCCGGCGGTTCTTGGCGCTCTTCGTGGCTCGGTATTGAGTCCTCAGATGGGCACTTAGACTCCGAGGTCTCTGCGGATAACGTCTGCCACCTGGCGAAGAACCGAGTCCAGACGGACTCCCGCGGTGAGGCCCACCTCGATCGCCTCGGCCAGCAACATCAGCCCTTTGCTCTCAATCCGCTCGGCGCTGCGGGCCAGCGCCTGGGGCACCGGCATGCCGTTTTGCATCTCGCGGTGGATCCAGAGTAGCTCCGGCCGCAGCACAGGATCGTGGTCTGTCAGTATCGCTACTGCTTCCCTGGGTGCCTTGTCGATTTCCGCGAGGTAGGCCAGCTTGTCGGCGAAAAGCGCGACGGCGAACTCTCGCTCGGTCTTGGATCCATGCTCCGGTGTGACCCTGCTCTGCCAACGCACCAGTTCGGCCAGCTTGGTCAACGAGTGTGTAAGGTCGATCCCCGCCACGAGATGCTCGACGAACGCCATGCTCGCCAGGATGAGAGCCTCGCTGTTCGTGCGCTGTCCGGTCTCGAGTAGAACGTTGGCGGAGGACTTGCCGTCCCTCGCCGCGTCGATCAGGGTCCCCATCTCGTGGTGGAGCGGCGTGTCAACTAGCAGGGAGGACCATGCGTACCTCAACGCCTGCTGAGGCCTGCATCCCTCCGTGCAGAAGAGCGCGATCCTGTCGAGAAAAGATGCGACTTCCAGTTCGTCCACTCGGGTAAAGGTGCCTTCCATCGCCAGCCCTCCTATGCCGCTACGTCACACTTACTGCTCCCCTTTTCACGACACAGGGCCAGCCGAAGTAGCGCATCGCTGACTTTCGGCTGGCCCCACATTTCCAAACCCCCAGGGGTGCGTGAGCAGGAACCACACCAGGTTCTATGTACCCCTATTGTAACACCGGAGACAACGACCGGAACCGGCGACTTTGGAAGCGGCCGGCCTGCTGTCCCTTCATTCGCGCACGCGAGCTACCGCGGCACGCTGTACCATATCCCGAAGTCGGCCGTGCCGTTGGAGCCCGGCTGACCTGATACGGCCATGCCCGTGACGGCGAAGGGGGTCGTGAAGGCCCACTCCGGACCCACCACCAGGTTCACCGAGTAGAAGCCGTTTCCAAGCCCTGAGAAGGAGTAGTGGCCGTCGGGGCCCGTTCGAGTGAACGAGCTCCAGTAGCCGGATGTGACCAGTATCCCGGCGCCCGCGACCGGGAAGTCGCCGTCGTCCATCACGCCGTTGCCGTTCTTATCGAAGAAGACCTGACCGGATATGACTGAGCTTCCCGCCGCGACCTGGACAGGGGCAGGTGCAGGGGCCGGCGCTGGAGCAGGTGCAGGAGCCGGTGCGGGTGCTGTTGTGGGAGCCGGGGCCGGCGCAGCAGAGGGCGCGGAAGTTGGCGCGGGGGCGGCCGTGGCCGGGACGTTGCTCACGAACAGGCCATAGTCTCCTGAGGCGGTGACCTGCGCGGTCACCGTGTGGTTAGTGGTGTCCAAAGTGCTGGGCAGATCCACCCAGGTCAGACCGTTGAGCGGGAGCATGACGACGCGAAGGGTGGACTCACTCCGCCCACCGAGGACCGATGGATCGTAGTGAACCGTGATGGTCGAAGGGGTGGTGAGGTTGACGATGGCGCCGGTGTCATAGTCCTGCATCAGGAGGCCGAACGGGTCGGCTGCCCAGAGGGCGGTCGAGGAGGGCGACGGGAAGTCGGCCATCGCGTACTG
>JAJYKO010000266.1 GCA_021788565.1 Chloroflexota bacterium | reverse complement strand
GCTTTGTCTCGATGATGCGTGGGCGTAAGCAGCTCCCGGCGCTGCTGCTGGTCGTCGTTGTGGGCTACCTGGTTCTGGTCTCGGCCGGCGCGGAAGCCTACAGCCGATTCCGCATCCCCATGGTTCCCTTCCTGTCCGTACTGGCCGCGGTCGGAATCGGCGGCGTCTGGGAGCAGTTCAGGGGAACCCGCTGGGGACATTCAGAGGTGTCCAAGATCGAGCGAGGGACCTGAACAGCGGGCAGCTACGGCGCAATCTGCTTCAACTGCCAGTTCTCCCACACGAAACCGTACGTGTTGGGAGCGCCCTTAAGATCTCCCCGGAACAGCTGCTCCACGGTGCCCTTGCTGAAGGCTTCCACTCGGAGAGTCCTGTCCCCGTAGACAACTCTTACTGCCTCGGTGATTCCCTGCCTCCATACCTCGGCATTAGTGTTGGGGATCGTATCCGGCAGGCCTCCGAACACCAGCTTAGCTCCTGGAGGAAAACTGGGATCAAGCCGCTTTAGCTGCGTCAGGCTGTTCTGGGCTACCAGCCCAGCCTGGTTCCACCAGAAGAGTTGCCGCTGAGATTCCGCGAAGGAAAGCACTACGAAGAGCGGGATGATCGCGATTATCGCTAGGGCGGCCGTTCGAGACGACAGCCGCAGATAACTATATAGATCCACAAGGGCACTCGCTGCCGCCATAGAGAAGAAGATCAACGGAGTGTAGAGATACCGATACCCCTGGCCGTCGAGGAATAGGAATGGTGTCATGCTGAGCCCAAAGGCAATCAGCGCGAAACGGCAGAGCCGCCCACCCTTGGCCCAGATAACGAGCACGGCAACAGCTATCAGGCCCGAGGCCAAGAGCAGTCCGAAGGCATCGTTCATGCTTACCAAGCGGACAAATGCGCTGTGATCGACAAATGCCAACGGCAGGTCTCTCGCGAGGCTGTAGGCACTCTGTTCTAGAGAGGGTAAGACGGTGGATAGCGGATAGTAGAAGAGATTGAGTACCGCCCATGGGCCAAGAGTGTAGTGGTAACCACCCTGTGCGAACCTGAACGCCTGGAACTGTAGCGGCAGAATGGCGGCAAGAAGAATCGCGAGAATGGCAAGACGGCGGCCAATCTTGCGAAACCCCTCCCGTTTCCACGAGTAGAGGAAATCCAACGAGCCCAGGACGGCGAACCACGGCAGTCCCGTCGACTGCGTTAGAGCCGCCGCCACAAGGGCGGCCAGTGCACCTACCATCCACCCTCTTCGACGGGTGACGAGGAAGCGAGAGTAAAGAGCCAACGCCATCGCGCCGAAGAATCCCGCCGTAGGGTGCGTGACCGCCCCAAACCACCCCACAGCTTCGGTTGCACCGAAGTGGACTGCGAAGACGGCTCCTGCCGACGTAGCTTTGAGCCTGCTTCCAGTGAGTTGGAGAACGGTGCTGAACAGGAAGAGGGTCGTCCCCATGTGAAGTATCATGAGAATCAGGTTGTACCGCTCGGGGCTGTAGCCGCCCAACCTGTATGCCAGCCAGACAAGCGCAGCCAGGACAGGAGCGTAGTAGTAGGTCGCACTTGTCCTGAGCGGGTTTTCTCGGAATGGTAGCAAGTCCGCGGGACCGAAGCCGGGCTTGCTCACAGCGTCGATGACGGTCCAAGAGTCCGCCACTAGGTAGTCGTGAACCCAGAAGATGTACGTGCCCGCGGCGAGAGCCGCTACCAGACCGCCCAGAAACAGGTAGGAAGTTAGGGAACGGCTGCGCGCGGGCGCGGCGCTGGCACTCAAGGGGATCTCCACAGACTTGCTCCTGAAGAACGTTCGTCTGCCACCTTCCGATTCACTCCGCTCCTGCCGGTCAGCACAGTAACCAAGGATGAAACGCCTGCCGCAACAAGTAGAGCCAAGAACACAACTTCCGCCGAGCCATAGTAGTCGGCAGGATTGTCGAACCGCCGAATATCCGCGGAAGCGTAGTGCTGGTAGACGTCATCCGGATAGATGGCCATGTACTTGGGGTCGTCTGGAACGTACCTCGCTCCGTCCTTGCGAAAACTCATCACCGGAAGAGGCAATGGGCTGACAAGCGCTTCAACCGCGGTCACGTGAGGGTCGGAAGTCAGCAGGGGACTGCGAACGGTATTGATGGGATTTACAGGCCCCCCCAGCACTGACAGCTCCACCAGCACCAGCAAGGTGAGTCCGGTGTAGGCTGTCAGCGTCAAAGGCTGCCTTAATCGCGCGGGGGTGCATCTCAACACTTCGTTGAAGCCATACGCAACGGTGATGGCAAGCAGTGGAATGCCATATGACATGTGCCTGAATAGGTCTTGAAATTTCGCTGCTTCTGCAGGAACCGGCCCTACAAAGAAGACCATTATCGCGTCGCCGAGTGCTACGGCCGGCATGTAGGCGAGTCGGAAATCCCGCCTCAACATCTGGATACCGCTGAGGACCAGTACGACAAGGATCACAACCAGGAGAACGACAAGGAACTCGTTCGAGACGCCGAGGGCCTGAGCGTACATTGAGAACACGCCACTTTCCCGGGCCACGGCAAGAGTGCGACCGAAGTTGTCGAGGGCAATCGTGGCGGAGTGGTTCCCCGGCCAGATCATGCCAAACTCTCGGATGCAGACCACGACGAAAGGGCTCAGGAAAAGAGCCAGGGCGAGAACCGACAGCCAGAAACGCCTGTCTCGCCATCTCACGACGAACATGGCCAGATACATCGGCATCACATAGAGGATGCCCTCCTCGCGAGCAAAGGCAGCGATCGCACACGCGAGGCCGGCCGCTATCTGCGCCCACCACCCAGCATCTGGGCGGCTGGCCCTGAGGGTGAAGTACGCGGCGAAGACCACCGCTGTCATCAGAATTCCGTCTGCCTCGCCCACATCCATCGTGTAACTCCGGAGCAGCGGAAACGATGCGGTCAAGACCGAAAAGAAAAGGGCGAGTAGAGGCCGCTTCGTGATCTCCTTGACTGTCAGGTAGACTGCGAGAGGAAGGAGAGTGTTCCCGACAATGATAGGCAGATAGCTTCCCAGGGTATTATGGCCAACCAGCTTGTAGGAGACGACAAGCATCGAAGGGAGCAACGGGAACGAAACGAAGTAACGTGCCACATCCCCCTGCACAATCTGGCGCATATCAGATATGGTGAACGGATAGTGGCCTATCGTGACCCATCCGTCGGTCGTTGCCCAGTATCGCCAGAAGTTGACGTTGATCATGGAGAGAGAGGCGGTACTCAGCAGTAAGCCCAGAGCGATGGTGCCAATCGGCAGGATCGATGGCAGGCCTGACAGCAAGGCTACCGAGGCGTCTTTCAACGTGGAACCAGCGCCGAGCATCAGCAAGAGGTTTCTTGCCTGCCACACAATAATGCCGCCCAGAAACAGCCAGGTCAGCAGGCCCACCGGCCAGTAGCTCTTAGACAGTAGCCGCGCGTAGTAGAACTGGTGGTAGACGTAGCCGTGTACCCCGTCCGAAGTATAGACGAGAAGGACGAAGCCAGCAGCCCCGAGAAACAGAGGGAGCGTCAGCAACATTAGTGAAGTGGTTTTGTAGGAAGCCAGGCGAAGACGTCCATCCTGAGATTGCGGTCGAACCCACCAGACGAAGCTAGAAGTAAAACAGACGGCTAACGATGCCAGCCAGAGCCTGCTCACACCGGCCAGGGTAGTCCGATCGAAAAAGGAGACAGTGACGGCCAGGGCGAAGGACGCGGAAACGACGGCCAGCCAGGCAACGACTATCCATCGGCCTCCACCCTTTCTGGCATAGCCGGAGGGACCTATCCGGGTATTGGCGTTCAATGTTGTGACCATTCTTGTATAAGGGTGCGGCTTCACCTAGTGGAACTTCTGCCAGGTAGACTGCATCACGCGCGTGGCAATAGACGTCAGCTTCCGCATGGGAGAAGGCGATAGATAGGGCTTGACCGCGTTGCGCAGGGTCGGATCGTACACCAACGGATGCCGAACGCCAAACACATCCAGAGAACCGTCTTCATAGCTGTTTGCTGCCCACTCCCGCTCCATTCGGTCCTCGTCCGCCAACCTCCTGAACCTGCGCACGTGCCACGACTCCCCTGGTTTGCCTCCGGCCTCCTCTACGCGCTGGCCGTGAACAGCCTTGGCATAAAGTGCCGCGCGCGAACGAAGCGGGGCATGCAAGCAGACGATTTCGTCGCTATCTTCCAGTCCGCCTACTATCCCAGCAAGATGGTGATTCCCATGGGCTATCTCCACGGTCGCGGTAGGGCGGACGATCCACTTGGCCGGATACCGGGCCTGTACGTGAGCGATCTGCCCTGACGAGACCAGGTCGGCAGATTCTTCCGGTGACCCCACGGGCGAAGGCACCCGCCAGGTCATATGGAGGAGTGCGTTTGGAGCGGATTCAAGTTGGCTGCGCCGCTGCACGAAGTTGACCACCTGAACGCGAATAGCCACGGACTCCGATTTTGCGAGTACGCCCTTGAGGCTGCCACGCCGGACGTGCCAGAACTCATCGACGTCGATGGGAAGAACCCAGTCCGCTCCCTCGTGATGAGCTTCCCGCGCCAATCGCGTAAACACCCGAGCCTGCGGATGTGGTCCGTCCTCTCGAGACCAACGTACACGAGAGTCCCGCCGGCTCAACTCCTCAACTACCCGGTCCGTGCCATCCGTCGACATGTTGTCGACCAGAACTAGCCTATCGAGACCGAGCGACAGGTGGTACAGAACGTTGACCCGAACGATGTCGGCCGCGTTGCGGACCATAGAAATCCCAACCACCACTGGGTCGCTCATATGGGGGCCCTTTTCTTGGCGAGCTTGTGCTTGAGGCAGCACTTCTCGTGAGAGTCACGACGCCTTCTAAGTCACTCTCTGGCATAATGTGGCGTAGCTCGGCGAGTATCATATATGTCGGCGCCGGTTCCGGCAATCGGCCGACGCCCCGATCAAAGTCATTACCCTGCATCCTTCTCACGTGCACGTGATACAATACCGCCCTGCGCTTTCACTCTGGATAAACTTTGGATAAGTCGACAGCTCTCTTCTCCGCATGTGCCAACGGTTGACATGTGCCAGATACGCTCACCTGAACCCAGGTCCTAGATGCCCAAGGCTCAAGCTCAGTGAAGATTAAATCAGATAGGTCGACAGCTCTAGTACGGGTCTTCGCCGTCCTGCTCGTCCTGGGGAGCGTTTCGTCCTGGGCTGTCCTTTACGTGTCGCTGGACAAGGGCAGGACGACACCAACAACCGTCAGCCTCGCGTGGTTGGTCGAGCTTGCGGTTGTCCTATCCGTATTGCTTGCCTGGCACATCCTGTACTGGACACTACTGTGGAAGGTGTCGGACAGGAGCGGTGACGCCCTGAGCCGAAAAGTTGCACTTTCGAGCACCCCATTCCTGCTTGCGATCCCGATTCTCATCGGTGTCTACGGCTCTGACGTTCTGTTTCACTATTTGATATGGACCCCCATACCGAGGGCCCTACTGCTGTGGACCCCGCCGGCCATTTCGTTGGTATTCCAGGAAGCTGCTATCGCGTGGTATACGCGCCTCCCGACCGCCGTAGAATCGTGGCTTCGTCGCGGAGCCGCTGTTCCAATTCTGATCTTCGTTGCCTTTGCCTCACTGTACATCTTCACGGCCGGAGGACACCTCTACAGTCCGGATGAGAAGGAGATGTACCAGGTGACGGAGAGCATCGCACACGGTTGGCTGGCCACGTCGCACTGGAATGGTATCCCAAGAGTCGAGAATGGCAAGCGGCTTTGGAGCCAGTACGGTTTGGTCCCATCAGTGGAAGCCGTACCGATCTACTGGATATCGAGCGTAATTGGCCCGGGGATAGATCCCCCGTCCGCCGCTTTTCCCATTCCGAATGTGGCGTATCCACTCGTGGATCTACTGGTGAATCCCCTCGTCACTGCCGCCACCTGCGCTCTTCTGTACAGCCTGGCCAGGAGTCTTGGCTTCCGCTCGATAACGTCCCTGATTCTGGTGTTGGCCTATGGACTGGGTACCTCCGCCTGGGTTTACTCCAAGACTTTCTTTGGCGAACCAAACGCCGCGCTGTTTCTGCTCGCCTCTATTTACTTCGTCGTTCGCAAAGATGTGCCGGCCCCCAAGGACTACAGCATCGCCGGGCTAATGCTGGGACTCGGCGTGGGAACCAGGTTCGAACTTCCTCTTATCGCGTTTCCTCTTGGACTTCTCATGTTGCGAGGACTCAAGCGTGAACCGAGGAGGTGGATCATCTCCATCCTGGCCTTCGGGCTGGTGTTTGCCGTCGTCTGTATGGCCACCGCGGGCTGGTACAACTGGGTGAAGAGCGGCTCGATCATCGAAACGGGGTATGCGGAGCAAACAAGGGGCACCGATTTCGGCTTCAAACCCTATATAAGCTTGTTCGGGACCTTTTTCAGTTCCGGCTTCGGAGTCTTCACCTTCAACCCGGTCACCATTCTGGGGCTCTTCTCATTGCTGATCCTGACCATCACACGCCGAATGGAGGCCATCGTGTTCGGCGCGATAATCCTGTCGGCCGTGGTCCTCTACAGCGTTTTCAACTACTGGTACGGCGGCTACACGTGGGCCAACCGCTATATGCTATTGGTGCTGCCACTGGCAGTGCTGCCAGCTGGCGTCTTGCTCGAACGGCCCTGGCGAACTCCGGTGTCAGTCCTACTGGTGAGTGGCTCCATTCTGCTGGGGATAGGCATCAATCTGTTGGGCGTGCTCTTCGACTGGAACAACGGCTGGCTCGACCTGTGGGCTCACCATGCCAGCCTCACTCAGATCGAGTTCGATCCCCATTTCTCGACCATCGGTGCACATCTGCGGTTGCTCGGCAATTTCCTCTCGACGGGAGCCAAGTTGGATCTCTACCTCTACTACAAGCTGGGAGTGCCATCGCTGGTGCTGTTTGTGGCGCTATTCGTCGGCTTCTTCGCACTGGCGGCCCGGGCCGCATTGAGGACTAACGAGCGTCCTCGATCATTGGGTGAGGAAGCTCTGATCCTTATGGCCGGGGGCTTGGTTTGAGTATCAGTGAATTGAAAGTAGCTCGAGAAACGACTGTCGCCCACCGTCTTGACGGTCGAAAGTGGGTCGTGGCATCGTCGATTCTTGTGGTGGCAGTTTGTGCAGTCCTCAGGACCTACAACCTCCTGATCTTACCCATATTCACCGACGAAGCGACATATCTGCGCTGGTCCGCCGAAATCTTCGATCGACGGACTGCGATATCGCTGTTCATC
>JAJYKO010000265.1 GCA_021788565.1 Chloroflexota bacterium | reverse complement strand
TACGAAACAGGATGGACAGGATTGGTAAAGATCTACAGGACAGATGAAGAGAGATAACAGGTAACCTGTCCTGCCTATCCCTCTACATGCTCTCCGTCCTGTTTCCGTCCTTCTCCCACCCCCCACTCTCCCAGGCACCCCCTCACGTCTCCAGCTACACCCCTCCGGGCACCAGCGACCAGTACGCCGGCAACTCGTACTTGATCACTCTCCGCTCTGGACCGGCCGGCTGCGCCGCTCGCGCCCGGCCGCGCCTCCTGATCTCCGAAAAGCTGTTCTGTATCTGCACTATCCGCTTCGCTCTCAGATTGAACACCACCACTCCCGCGTGCACTGGAGCCAGGCTGGCTTCTCGCGTCCTGTCGTCCAGCACCCTGAAGGCCGGCAACTCGTGTGGCCTGCAGTGGTCGAGGGCCTGATGGATCGCGACGTGATTCTCTGCCGAATTGTGCTCGTCGAACACGGCAAGCGAGCTTAGAACATGCTCTTTTGTCCCTCGGGCGTACTCGTCGACATACGCCAAGAGTTCTTCGATGCTCTGCGAGTCCTGGGCGCAGCCGGCTACGAGTGGTAGCAGTACATCGCACGATGCTACGAAACTGACCGTGCCCACCTCGTCGATGACGGTGTAGCGCATAATGTTCATCCCGTGATCACCACCTAAGCCGCGCTCTCCATGCGAGAGATCCATCTATCCGCATCCAGGATCTCTCGCATGGTGGGCAGGTTCTCGGGCCCTTCGAAGGCCCTGTTGGCGAAATGGATATCACGTTGCTCGACGACCCTATTCACGAAATTCTCTCCCAGTTTGTACTGCTCCATCTTCATGGACAGGCCGGTTAGCTTGAGGAACAGCCTCTCTATCTGACTCTGTTCCTTCTGGCGAGAGTTGACCCTCGTATGGATCTCACTGAAGTGGGGCATGACCTGCTGGCCGACACTGTTCATAATGTGGTTGCTGTAGCCTTCCATCAGAGACATGAGCGCCTGAAGCTGGTCTATGTACCGCTGCTGCCGCGGGCTCATCACCGACTCCAACAGGCTCCGACCTGCCCGCAGGTTTTCAATCATCCGGCCGACCACTGCTGTGCCGGTGTGGATGTTTCCGCCGGAGGCTCGTTTGACCTCGTCCAGGACGCACTCCAGGTAATCCCTGAGGGTGCTGTTCATGTATTCGCGGAGCCAGGGGTGTACTTCGAACTCGTGGGCGTGTGTCGTCTCGTGAAGAACTATCCATGTGCGAAACTCGTCCGCTGGAAGTCGAAGCTCGTTCTCAATACCCTCGATGTTTTGCTGCACGAAATAGAGCTTGCCCGACGACATCGGCTCGCGCCCGAGCACGCTCATATCGTACTGACCGAGGACACGACGCGATAGGTATCCAACGAGAAGCCCCACCTGGCTGCTCACCGCGAGCTGGCTCAGCTGCGAGATCCCCGGCACGACCACGGTTGTGTTGCGCCCTAACTCCCGGTACATCTCTTCAACCGGGTCGAATAGATCGCGGAAGTTGGCGACGTTTGCCTTAATCCACTCGCGCCGGCCCATTACCGAGACGTTGGTGCCGGTATCCGGCAGGCGACTCCCCGTGTAGTCGGCGATCGGGTCTTCGACCCGGCGGACCATGTCTTCGTATGCGACATGGAGTTTTCTCGTAGTCCATGGAGATATGACAGGGGCCTTTCCGCTTGTGCGAATCGCGATCTCCTGGACCCGATCCCAATTCATCAGCTCGTACTCGCTTTGAAGCCACCGCTTGCCTGTCACGACCCAGAGTGCCCCCGCGGTCAGGCCCAACATGATCCCGGCCCTGAACGCGAGCTTTCCATTTGCCATGGTTGTGCCTTCCTAGAGAAGTCAGCAGACAGCTAGCAACGCTCGCTGGCTACTGATGGCTGATATCCGTTCGCGGGTTGCCAACTCCTCTTTTCCCATATAGGATACCACTGCCGGAGCTTCAACCTCGTCAGCTAGCAAAGAAGCCCTCCAGCGCTTCCAGGAAGATTCGAATCCCAATCTCCAGTGACGCCTCGTCGATGGTGAAGCGCGGGTGGTGATGCGGGTACACTGAGCCAATAGATGGATTGCGGGTGCCCACGAAGCAGTAGGCCCCCGGCACCCTCTGAGCGAGAAAGGCGAAATCGTCGCCCCCCATCGAAGGCGGGGCAGTAATCAACCTGTCCGGGCCGACGACCTTCGAGATCGCCTGACGCATCAGCTTCGTGGCGGCGGGATCGTTTACGACGACAGGATTTCCGTCGATGTAGTTGCAGAATCCCTCGGCTCCGAATGCCCGGGCCGTCTGGATGGTGAGTTGCTGGATCTCCTGCTTGATCTTTGCGCGAGTGTCCTCGGAGAGCGCCCGGGCGGTCCCGATTAGAACGGCCTCCTCGGAGATCACGTTGAAAGCGGTGCCCGCATGAAAGCTGCCGACCGTGACCACGGCCGGGGCGAGCGGATCGACCCCACGGCTGACCACCGTCTGCAGCGCCGTCACCAGGTGGGCTGCCACGACCAGTGCATCCACCGTCTGGTGCGGGAGAGCGCCATGTCCGCCCCGTCCCCTGACGGTGATCTGAAATTCGTCGGTGCTGGCCATGATAGGGCCCTCGGTCATTGAGACTATTCCCGTCTCGAACCCGGACCACATGTGCATCCCCAGCACCATGTTCACGCGATCCAAGACTCCCGCGTTCACAAATCCCAGGCCACCGCCTCCCAAACGCTCCTCAGCCGGCTGGAACAGCACGCGAACCTCCCCGCCGAGGCGGTCTCGAATCGCCGGCAGGAGCCGGGCGACGGCAAGAAGTATGGCGGTGTGTCCATCATGTCCACAGGCGTGCATCCGCCCAGGGTTTCTGGACGCGAACTCAAACTCGTTCTCCTCCTGGATAAGCAAGGCATCAATATCGGCCCGCAGCGCAACGCATGGGCCGCCTTCGGTACCCCGAATCCGACCCACAACCCCGGTTTCCAGAGGGCGTTCCGTTTCGAAGCCCCACTCCTGGAGCAAACCCTGAATGAAGTCTGTTGTCTCCCGCTCCTCGAAGCTCGCCTCCGGCCTGCTGTGCAACCACCTGCGCCACTCGATAGCCTGTCGAACAACGCGCGCGTCAACGAGATCTGACCAGCTCATTCCCCACCTTCCGCGATCTCAGGCGCCGACCGCGGCCTCCGTGCCGCTGGCACCCAGATTTGAAACAGCTATGCCACTCACCAGTGTCTCACACAGTCCCCCCATTCGGGAAGACAAGGGTCTGCGGAGGAAGACAACGGTCTGCCCCGAATTCTCGGGATTTTTCCGAGAATTCGGGGCAGACCGTTGCCAGGCCGGCTCAAGACCTTTGGCTGTCGCTACTTCTTCGCCGCCGCCAGCCGCAGAGCCACGACGCTCCAGTCGATGTTGTTCATGAAAGCATCGATGTACGGCGGCCTCTTCACGCCGAAGTCGACCATGTAGGCGTGCTCGTACGTGTCGAGGACCAGAAGCGGGACTGCGTTCCATACGCCGTAACTGTTATGCGCATCGGCAACGTAGTTGAACACGCGGTTGGCTTTCGGATCCCACGAGACTATGACCCAACCACGAGCCGAGATGCCGGAGGCCTTGAAGTCCTCGACCCAGGCATCGTAGGAGCCGTACGCTGCCTCGAGCACCTTCCGGACGTCATCGGGGGGATTGCCTCCTCGTCCGCCCAGGTTCTCGAAGTAGTACTCGTGCAGAATAACCCCGTCCCACGCGAAGGAGAGCTCCACCTTCGCCTCGCGTATGGCGCTATAGCTCTGGTTTGCCTTCGACCTGTCGGCCTGTTCCAGAGCGCCCCACAGCTCGTTGGTCTTATTCACGTACCCCTGGTAGAGAGTCCAGTGCTGGTCGATCTGATTCGCCGAGATGCCGTTCAGGTTGTGTAGCCGTTGATCCATGGTCTTCGCGGTGTAGGTGTCTGCCATTGACCTTCTCCCTTTTTTTTCATCAACCATGACGCAGCGATCCGCATAGGGAAACAACGTGGGGATGTCCTGCCGGCAATTGGTTGATGCAAGGACTATGCCATTCGCAGCCGCTTCCGCGTCTTCAGCCGCCTGCGTGTCGGTCTCTCGTGTTGGCTGGTCCGTCTGGCGAACACCGGGAATTCTGCCCGCCGAGTCGTTTCCTCGTTCATTTGTTCACGAGCGGCTTGACAGCCGCCCACTACTATCGATTATGCTATGCGGCTGGTGGCGTCAGCAGTGGCTTGGGGTATCAGCGTTGATCCGGAGCTGTCCGTCCCACACTATATGGCTTCCCGCACTGGCGGGAAGGAAGCGAGGAGAATTAGGCATGGCGAACCCAAGGAGACCTATCCTGGCGATTCTGGCGATCCCCATCATCGCGCTCGCGGTAGCTGCTTGCAGCGGCGGCGGCGCGGCTTCGGCGCCAACGGCGGCTCCCAAGAGCCCCGCCGCGACATCGGCGCCCTCGACCGCGGCCCCCACGAAAGCTGCAGCCGCCTCTGCCGCCGCGCCAACCACTGCTGCCGCGGCTAGTACGACCAGCAGCGGCGACATCAAGATCGGCGGCATCTTCAACATCACCGGGCAGAACGCGTCCCAGGCTGATCTGTGGATGAAGGCAGCGGACCTCGCCGTTAAGCAGATCAACGACGCGGGTGGCGTCAACGGCAAGAAGATCGTTCTCGTCAAGGAAGACGCTCAGTCAACCAACCCAGGTTCTCTGGCCGCGTACCAGAGGATGACTGAGGTAGATAAGCCTGTCGCGATCCTGATGACGAACCTGAGTACCCAGATCCAGGCCGTCTCTGACACGGCCAAGGCTGCCGGCCTGCCCGAGGCCACAGGCGGCACCGCGGTCAAGAACACCCACATGGGCAACCCCTGGATCCTGCGGCTCCGACCGGACGACTCCATCGCGGCCGCCGCGATGGTGCAGTACATCAAGAACGACATGAAGGTCACCAAGGTCGGCATCATCAACGACTCGGACGCCTTCGGTAAGGGCGGCGGCGACCTCGTCGCGCAGTATTCCAAGGAGCAGGGGCTGACGGTGGTGAGGCGAGAGGAGTACACCGCCGGCACCAAGGACTTCACTGCTCAGTTGCTGGCGATCAAGAGCGCGGGTGCGGAGGTGGTGGACGCTTATCCTACGCGTCCTGACGATGCCGCTCTCATCGAGAAGCAGTACAGGACACTCGGCGCTCCCTACAAGTTCATGGGAGACCCGGCTACGGCTGAGGCGGATACCCTTTCCCTCTCCAAGGATGCTGCCACCGGGATCGCGGCCGTCATCGACTACATGCCCGGCGTCAGCGATGTGGGCAAGAAGTACCTCGCCGATTACGCGGCGGCGTACAACGGCGCGGTTGCCGATACCCAGGCTGCTTACAACTACGACGCGATTTACCTCTTCGCCAACGCGATCAAGAAGGTTGGCACCGACCCGACCAAGATCAAGGATGCTATCCTGGGCATCCACGGTGACTGGCAGGGAGTCTGCGGCACCTTCGATTTCACCCCCAACGGCGACGGCCTCCACTCGAATGCCGTCATCACTGTCGGGCAGGGTGGAAAGTACAACTACGTCAAGACCGTGACGGTACCCAAGGCTCAGTAGCATACCGAGCGTTCTGCACAGTTCGGCTCCCATGGCATTGCCATGGGAGCCGAACTGCGATATGAGCAGCGGCCAGGAGCCTGGGTTGTCCTCAACCCAGGCGGTGCTTAGAACGACCACCATTGCGGGACACTAATTCGACGTACCCGCAGCTGCTATTCGCGGTGCCTGAATCGGGGCGCCTTCCGGGACCCTCTGCTCCACGATGATCTCGGGCGGACCGCCGATGAAATGATAGCCTGGCGGATCCAGTGGCCCTCTCACAGTGGCCGCGCCCAGCTCCACGGTGTACCAGCCGCTCGCGTCGGGCAGCGGCTTCTGAGCCCCGTTCTTGTCCACCAGCACGGCCCCGCTCCCCCGCACCGGCACCTGCACATTCACCGGTTCGCCATCCGCGTTCCACAGCACGGTTACCCGCCGCCCATCGGGCTGGTCGAACACTACCTGGTAGACGCGCCAGTTCGGGAAGAGCGAACTCGGGTCCGCGGGCCACGGAACGCCGAAGGGCTGTGTGTTTCGTTCCAGCGGTACGAAGGAAATCTTCTCCGCTCCCGTGAACAGCGAAAGGGCCGTCTTCATGGCCTGGAAAGCCGGCCTGGGGGTGCCGTCGTCTCTCACCAACCCCCACACCTCCTGGCTCTTCCAGATCCCCCCGTCGTCGATCCGGTACCAGCTCAGCCACTGGTAGCCGGCCGCTGAGGCCAGGGCCAGCGCCTGGATCACGTAATCAGCCTGCTGAGCCATGGTGACCCGCTGCCCATCCTGAGGCTTCGGCGTGGCCGGGTCGTCGTACGGCATGGCGTTGGTCTCGGTCAACCAGATCGGTTTGTCGATCCCCTTGGCCTTCATGGCGTCATTCATCTCGGTGTAGATCCTGTAGAGATCGTCGGGACAGCGATACAGATTGAGGGCCATGGCATCGAAGAAGAAGTTGTTGGCCTTCGCTTCCGGGTCGATCGCCGCGATGTCGAGCACCCGTTGGAAGAAGGGCTTGCGACCCATGTTGACGTCCACCCAGTATGAGGTACCCGCGAAGATCACGGTGGCATTCGGGTTGGCGGCCTTGATGGCCTGATATGCCCTCTTCAGCAGTAGATAGTAGTCGGCATCGCTTCCGAGCCAGCTATAAGACTTTCCGACCCCGTTGTCGCCTGGCTCGAACTCCGGCTCGTTCCAGATGATCCACTTGTCGATGCGGCCCTTGTAGTAGGCTGCCAGGCGGCCTGTGAATTGTGCCCAGTAGTTGTCCGGACTGTCAGCCGGAGCGGACAGGTTCTTGGGGATCGAGCGCTCTCCCTGGTCCGGGTGTTCCGCGGCCCAGGCGGGAGTGAACTGAAGCACCCCGACTATCTCCATTCCGCGGTCGCGTTCCCTCTGCACCATGCTCAGCGGAAAGTAGTCCGCTGCCCTCCAGTCGTTCGGACCGTTGGGCTGGAGGTCCGCCCACGAGAATACATTTCTTTCCCAGGTCGCACCCAACTGCGCGGAGCTATCGTGCCGGAATGCTTCGGCGACCCCATAACGAGGCGCGGTGTAGTTCCACACGTAGGGCCCAGGAGTCGCCGTGGGTTGCGGGCTGGGCGCTGGGGTGGGAGGCGGGGGAGGAGTGGGCGTTGTCGTCGGCGGCGGGGCTGGCG
>JAJYKO010000264.1 GCA_021788565.1 Chloroflexota bacterium | reverse complement strand
CCCGACGGTTGCCGTCTATCAGCTACTCAGCCTCAGCAGGATCAAGCAGGAGCAGGTGATCCACTCGACCGAGATCATCGCAGAGGTGTTGGACAGGCGAAATCCCTTCACCTTCCAGCACTCCCAGCGGGTGGCCGAGCACGTGGTGAAGATCGCACGTCGTATAGGGCTGACCGTCTACGACGTGGATATCCTCCGCAGAGCCGCCCTGATCCACGATATCGGGAAGCTCGGCGTGGAAGAGCCGGCCCACGACCACACGCCTGGCAGGTCCGACCTCACGGACTATCAGTTCTACAGCTTGAAACAGCACGCTCAGCTGGGGGCGATGATAGCCAGGGAGATTCCGGCATTCGAGGAGTGTGAGGAGCCGATCCGCTATCATCACGATTGGTTCGACGGGCGCCACGCATCCAAGCCCCACTCGGGGGATGAGATCCCTCTCGGGGCGCGGATTATCGCGGTGGCGGACAGCTACGATCTGCTGTGCATAACCAATGGAGAGGCCACGCTGTCGTACGACCCGGTAGCGGTGGAGAAGCTGCAGGCTATGAGCGCGAGGCAACTCGACTCGGAACTGCTCGCCGTATTCCTGGAGATCCTCGGTGCCGAGCGCGACGCAAAGATGAGGGCAGTGGGAGCGGCTCGGCAGCCGGCGGCCGGTTGATGCCGCGGCCGGCCTGGTTATGTGACATGACCTCGAACGTAGACGTCGAAGTCCTCGGCGTAGCCTAGAATCTCTGCTTACCCGTGGTGGAGCACCTCTTCCGCTACTTCACGCATCCGCTGCCAGTGGGTGCCTGGCCAGTAGATCTTTCCGCAGAGCGGGCAGCTCATGTAGTGCTGCTGAGTACTGTACACGTATGAAGGCACCAGATCCTTCACTTGAGATCTGTCGGTGGATTCCAGGAGGACGTTGCACTCTATACAGCGTGAGAGCAGATTGATGGAATACCGCAGCCCCAGCCGCTCCGCAAGGAAGTGAAGCTGATCCCACACCCGAACACCTTCCACCAACACGACCTGGACCTGTCCCCTGGTAGCCGCTCTTCGCTCTGCGATGTGGGTGTCCTTGGTCAGGATAATCCTTCCCTCGAGGAGGCCGATCTGCACGAGGACGTCGTCCTCAATGGGATTTATGAATGCGGCGTCGTAGCCAAGAATGCGCAGCCATTTGGCTAGCTTGCCGACGTTGACGTCGGCTATGAACCGGGGCTCTGCACGGCGGGACATCCCTGGGACGTCCGGGGCATCGCTCCGCGGTGCTCCGAGGTCGCTTTGGTGTTTGTCGACATTCATCTCCGCAATTATATCCCACAACTTCAGGTATACCTATCTTTAAAAACTCCTCTCCAACCATAAAGTATTGACTGCTTTCGTTTGATCTGGTATACCCGCGCTGGTATACGCTCTTTCCCCTTTTTACCGACGGCGCCGCCGCCGCTTGACCAGTGTTGGTCGCCCTTTCGCAATGTCGCGAGGAGGCATCCACTACGTCCCGGCATGTATTCCGCCAAATTGCAAGGAGGGTATTGTGGACGACTTGGAACCTCGCGTTTCTCAACCAGACCCGCTGAAGCGGACCATCAGCCGCCGCCGGCTCCTCCAAGGTGCCGCCGCCGCGGCCCTTGCGGCAGCCGCAGCTGCCTGCGCACCAGCCAGTGCGCCCCCAGCGCCAACCAAAGCGCCCGCGGCCGCGGGCGGAGCCCCGGCTCCCACCACTGCTCCAGCGGCGGCAGCTCCCACCACTGCCCCAGCGGCAGCGGCCCCTACCGCCGTGGCTGCGTCGGCTACCGCACCGTACGGCCCCTGGTGGCCTAAACCCGCTGGCAAGCCATCGGGCCAGCTTAAGATCGGTACGGTCTATCCCCTGTCGGGCAGCCTTGCCCTCCTCGGCGAGGAGAGCTGGCGCGGCGCAGAGCTAGCGCGCATAGTTCAGAATCAGAATGGCGGCCTGCTTGGCAAGGAGATTGTCTGGGACAAGACCGACGCCCCCGATCCGAACGCCGCGGTGTCCCAGGCCAACCGGCTGATCTCCACGGACAAGATGCAGATCATCGTCGGCTCCTACTCTAGCACCCTCGCACAGGCGGGATCCGAGGTGGCCGAGCGCAACAAGGTGATCTGGTGGGAGGAGGGCGGCATCTCCGATCCCATCGTGGAGCGCGGCTTCAAGTATCTCTTCCGCACCTGCGCGGAGGCATCCGGCTTCGGCACCGTGACCATCGACTACACCAAGAACGTGGTCGCCTCAAAGCTGGGGATCGCGCCCGACAAGCTGAAGGTTGCCATAGTCCACGAGGACGGCCTCTACGGCACGACTGTCGGCAACGCGGAGGAGAAAGGGGGGAAAGCTGCCGGCCTCAATATCGTGGTAAACGAGCCCTACAGCGCCACCGCCACCGACCTCTCGTCGCTGATCCTGAAGCTGAAGTCGTTGCAGCCTGACGTCCTCTGGGCGACCTCGTACATTCAGGACGCACTGCTGTTCTGGAAGCAGGCTCGGGACGTGAACTTCGCCCCCAAGGCTGTGATCGGCAGCGGTGGTGGCTACTCGCTAACGGACTTCGCCAAGGGTCTTGGCAACGATGCCAACGGTATCCTGAACGCGGACTTCACCCAGTACAACATCAGCGCTAGCTACGCCAAGGGCCTCAAGGAGTTCGTCAAGCTGTACCAGGACACCTTCAAGGAACCGCCACGCTCCGGCCACTCCCTGGCTAACTTCGTCGGCACGCAGTTCCTCTGGGATACGATCGACAAGGCGGGCTCCTCCGATCCCGACGCGGTACGTAAGGCAGCTCTGACTCTCGACATACCCGAGGGACAAACAGCCAGCGGGTGGGGCTGCAAGTTCAACGGTCCCTCCGAAAAGCAGGCCGGCCAGAACGTGCGGGCGTTGCCGGTTCTGATGGAGTGGAAGGACGGCGCGCAGTACACCATCTACCCGAAGGATGCAGCCGTCTCAGACGTCACACTGCCCTGGAAGCCGTCCTGGGCGAAATAGTGATTAGCAATTGGTAATTAGCTACTAGCTATTGACTATTGGCTTCCCCTGACTGGCGGGCAGAGAGAAAGACCTTCCTCCACTGCTCGCCAGTCAGCGCCGCCAACAGCTAATTGCTAGTAGCTAATAGCGACAGCTATCAGCTTGGAGACTACAATGGCTGCAGTACTTGCTCAGGTGGCTGTATCGGGCCTCCTGTTGGGCGGCGTGTACGCCCTGATCAGCATAGGGCTCACGCTCATCTTCGGCGTCATGCGGGTGGTGAACTTTGCTCACGGCGAGTTCCTGATGATCGCCATGTACGCTACCTTCTGGCTGTTCCAACTGTACGGCCTGGATCCCTACGTCTCGATCTTCATCGTCACCGCCTTGCTCTTCGTGGTGGGACTCCTTACCCAGGTGGTCATTGTGCGCCCCGTTCTCAGAGGCTCGTCTGCCATGCAGATCTTCGCCACGGTGGGTCTTTCCATCGTGCTGCAGAACGCGGCCCTGATCGTCTGGAAGGGGGACTACCGTTCGGTGAACACTGCGTACTCGAGGGCCGTGCTCTCCGTTGGGCCGCTGCAAGTCGGCGTTTCCAGGCTCACGGCCTTTCTTGTCGCGCTGGTCATCACCGTCGGCCTCTTCTACTTCCTCAAGAAGACCTATCTGGGGAAGGCAATACGGTGCGTGGCGCAAGATAAGACCGCGGCGCTGTTGATGGGCATCAACATCAGCCGCGTCAACCTCATCACCTTCGGCATAGGGACAGCCCTCGTGGGGGTCGCCGGAGCGGTTCTCATGCCGATCTACCCAACGTTCCCCACGGTAGGCACCTACTTCGTGCTGATAGCCTTCGTTGTGGTGGTGCTGGGTGGAATGGGGAATGTCACGGGGGCATTTCTGGGAGGGTTGATCATCGGGCTGGTGGAGGCATTCAGCGGCTTCTATGTGCCCGCGCTGAAGGAGGCTATCTACTTCGTCGTCTTTATTCTGGTCTTGCTGATTCGGCCCACCGGACTCTTCGGCGTGGTGGGAGCCGAGGAGGTTGGTCTGAAATGAGCGCAACGAGGCAATCCATTGGCAAAGGCGGCTCCAAAACCGTCCGCACGTGGCGCTCCCTCGACCCATCCCTGTACGTCTTGGCGGTGCTGATAGTAGTCCTCGCGGTCTTCGCGCTTATGGTCAAGGACAAGTTCTACCTGCACGTGCTGATCATGATAATGTTCTACGCGGCTGCCAGCTCCGCCTGGAACATCATCGGGGGCTTCGGGGGCCAGCTTTCGCTGGGCCACGCCGCCTTCTACGGCATCGGCGCCTACACTTCCACCCTGCTCTTCATCGATTTCGGCATCTCGCCCTGGATCGGGATGCTGGCCGGTGGGGTGATATCGGTGATTGTCGCGGCGATCATCGGTTATCCCAGCTTCCGGCTGCGGGGGCCGTTCTTCACCCTGGTCACCATCGCGTTCGCGGTGGTGATCCGAATCCTGGCGGTGAGTGCGCAGAATATCACCAAGGGATCAATCGGCCTCAGCGTCCCCTTCCGTCCTTCTCCCCAGAACTTCATTTTCCGAGAGATCTCCAGCTACGCCCTCGTGGCCCTGGCCCTCATGGTGATCGTGATCCTGGTAAGCATATGGATCGAGCACTCCCGTGTCGGCTACTACCTGGCGGCCGTGCGCGAGGACGAGGATGCCGCGCAGGCGCTTGGGGTGAACACGACCCGCTACAAGCTGATTGCCCTATTGGTCAGCGCCTTCTTCACGTCGATGGCCGGAACCTTCTATGCCCAGTACATCGCCTACATCGAGCCCTACGGTATCTTCGCCCTGGACTTCTCGGTGCTGCTGGCCATGATGGCCATCATTGGGGGAATGGGGACGGTGTGGGGGCCAGTGGCCGGCGCCTTCATCGTGACGCCTCTGGGAGAATTCCTTCGGGCGAATCTCGGCGGGGGGTTGCAAGGGCTTGATCTAGTGGTTTACGGCACGGTGCTGATTCTGATGGTCATCCTACTACCGAGCGGAGTGGTGCCCTCGATCTCCGAGCTGCTGAAGCGTAGTCAGAAGCGGAAGTTCGGCGCGGTCGCGGCCACGGCAAAGGAGGCACCATGATCCTGAAGGTGGAAGGCGTCACCAAGACCTTTGGGGGTCTGGCTGCCTTGAAAGGGGTCAGCTTCGAGGTTGACGAGGGGACCATATTAGGGCTGATAGGACCCAACGGTGCCGGTAAAACCACCCTTTTCAACGTGATCGCCGGGTTCTACGCTCCTGACAAGGGCGAGGTGCTGTTCGCCGGCGAGCCCGTAAGCCATCTGAAAGCCTACGATGTCTGCCATCGAGGTCTGGCGAGGACCTTTCAGGTCGTCAAACCCTTTGGCAACCTCTCGGTGCTTCAGAACGTGATGGTGGGCAGCTTTCTCCGCGCATCTAGCTCTGAGCAGGCGAGAGAGCAGGCCATGGATGCGATGGAGTTCGTGGGGCTGGGTGGCCAGGAGAACAAGGTAGCCCGCAGCCTCACGATATCGGATCGCAAGCGGCTGGAGGTCGCGAGGGCGCTGGCGACCCGTCCTCGGATGCTTCTGCTGGACGAGGTGATGGCGGGACTAAACCCCACCGAGCTCACCGAGATGGTGGAGATTATAAGACGTATCCGCCACAGCGGGGTGACGCTCATCGTCATCGAGCACATCATGGCGGCGATCATGAACGTGTCCGAGCAGATCCTCGTGCTGCACCACGGGGAGAAGATAGCACAGGGAACTCCGCAAGAGGTGGCCAGGGACAAGCGAGTGATCGAGGCGTACCTCGGAGAGGAGTACCTCCTTGCTTAAGGTTAACGATATCGACGTGGCCTACGGCGATCTGCAGGTGCTTCACGGTATGTCCATCTCGGTGGAGGAGGGGGAGATCGTGGCGCTGGTGGGCGCCAACGCGGCCGGTAAGTCGACAACGATCAACACCATTTCTGGAGTTGTCCGGCCGAGGCGGGGCGCTATCGAGTTTCAGGGAAAGCGAATAGACCACATGGCGCCCTACGACATAGTGGCACTGGGGCTGGTGCAGGTGCCCGAGGGGCGCCGGCTCTTCCCCTATATGACCGTGCTGGAGAACCTGGAGCTCGGGGCTTACAGCCGGCAGGCTCGCAGTGTGAAGGATCGGACCCTGGAGATGGTGTTCGGGATGCTTCCGCTGTTGAGAGAGCGCAAGGAGCAGCTGGCGGGGTCGCTCTCCGGAGGGGAGCAACAGATGCTGGCCATTGGGCGGGGGTTGATGTCGCTGCCAAAGCTGCTCATGCTGGATGAACCGTCCCTGGGTCTGGCGCCGCTGATGGTCAGGCAGATCCTGGACACCGTTCAGGAAGCCAACGCCCGGGGAATGGCGGTGCTTCTGGTGGAGCAGAACGTGCAACATTCACTTAAGCTGGCACACAGGGGATACGTGCTGGAGAGCGGACGGATCGTTCTGGAGGGCAAGGGAGACCAGTTGCTCGGCAACCCCCACCTGAAGAAGGCGTACCTGGGAATGTAGACGTACCGAGTCCGTAGCCGCAGGCTTCAGCCTGCGCGTCCGCGAAGGTGGGGGCACGCGCAGCTAAAGGCTGCGGCTACAACAGGATGATGACTTGGTTCCAAGCGGAGGTGCATATGGCTCTCGTGCTGCGCGAGGCGGACGTCAGGGCGTTGATGAACATGCAGGATGCGGTGGAGTGGGTAGAGGAGGCGTTACGAGCGCATGGCGAGGGCAAGGCTCGCAACGTGCCGCGGAGCCGGGTGAAGCTTCCTAAGGCCACGCTCCACGTCCTTCCGGCAGCGGACCTGGTGCAGGATGTGGTGGGCCTCAAGTTCTACACCACTCCCAGGAGTGGTGAACGCTTCCTGGTGGTGCTGTTCAGCGCCGAGGACGGCCGGCTGCTCTGCATGGTGGAGGCCGACTACATGGGCGTGATGCGCACTGGCGCGGCCTCGGGTGTGGCCACCAAGTACATGGCGCTGCCCGACGCGGACGTTCTCGCCCTGTTCGGCGCGGGCAAGCAGGCGCGAGGACAACTGCTGGCCGTGGCGGCTGTGAAGAAGCTGAGGCAGGTGCGGGTGTTCAGCCGGGACCCGGAGCGGCGAAGGAAGTTCGCCGAGGAGATGGAAGTCCAGGCCGGCGTGGAGGTGGTGCCGAAGGAGTCGGCCGAGGAGGCTCTGGACGGCGCCCTTATCGTAACCACGATCACCAACTCCCGCGGGCCGCTGTTCCCCGAGAGCGCCATCCAACCCGGCA
>JAJYKO010000263.1 GCA_021788565.1 Chloroflexota bacterium | reverse complement strand
GTGGGATCCGGTTCCGCTCAGCACGACGGCTACGGCGCGCTCCTTGAAGCTCTCGGCCGCGGACTCGAACAGGAGGTCGGCCGAAGGGCGAAGGAAATGCACCATCTCGGAGTACGAGAGGGACAGGGTCCCGTCGGGATTGACCAGGAGGTGCTTGTTGGGCGGAGCGACGAAGATCACGCCCGCGCGGAGACAGTCGCCCTCTTCCGCTTCCTTTACCGACATGCGCGCACCCGCGCCAAGGATGTGCGCGAGCTGACTGGGGTGCCACGGTGCCAGATGCTGTACGATGGCTATGCTGGCGGAGAAATCGGCCGGCAACCCTGAGACCACGCTTCGCAGCGCCTTGATCCCACCCGCGGAGGCGGCGATCAGGACGAGAACCAATCCCGTGTCTGGAGCGCTCCCAGTGAAGTCCAAGTTCTCGGTCCCAGCGCGTGTCACTTCTCCGGAGCCTCCCCGCGGCATCCTCTCGTTCGAGGTTACCCTCCCAGGGTAATGATACCAGGAATCGCGCCAGTCGCCGCATTTGAGGCGGCACGAATCAACGGGACTGTATAGCACATTATAGGTGTGTCGCCGTGTCTTGTCCAAGTTAGATTTTGTACGGATGGCATGGCACCACTAATGCTCCACTCGTTGCTATGTTAACTGATCCGGTTCATGATCCCGAAGATTCCAACCGAATCCTGGTCGTCTCTTCGCACCCAGGCGCGGGTGACATGTTGAGATCTGCCCTCGAATCGAAAGGTTACGAAGTGCTGTTCTGCGCCGACGGGGAAGCCGCGAGCGAAGCAGCCAGGCAGCATCCGGACGCCATTGTGGTGGAGATAACCAACGCTCCGCTGGGCTATCGCACGTTGGACGAGCTGCGGGTGAATCACCTGGCCGCTAAGGCACCCGTCCTGGTGGTGGCCAGAAGGAAGGACGTCGCTCAGAAATCGCGCTCGAGCTACAACGTCCAGCGGGCCCTCACGCTGCCCTTCGATCCCGACGAACTCCTGGTCGCGATTCGCGAGGTCCTCGGCAAGCCACCGCTCCACCAGGAGCTTCTTCCGGAGGCCACTCACGATGGCGTGGTGGGTATGGCGGAGTACGTGCTGGCCCGCTATTCACGGAGTGCCCTCGAGCAATGGGTAGCCGACCTGAGTTCCGAATCTCCCTGGAAGGATCGGGAGGATCTCACATACGAGGAGATCCTGGACGTGACTCCTCTTGTTGTCGAGGCGCTGGTCGCCGCGCTCCACTATCGCAATCCGGCCAAATACTTCCTGGAGCACCCGTCGGCGGCCGAGAAGCCACGAAAGCACGGCCGTATCCGGCGTTTACAGGGGCTTCCACTCGTCTCGCTAATCAGGGAGTACGCGATTCTGCAGGACCACATATGGGCGACGGTTTGGAGCAAGCTGCCTCGCTCGATGGCCACCGCGGACGTCATCAACCTGCAACGGATCATCGACGGCACACTGGACTACATGATTGAGCTGGCGGTATCGGCGTATGCGAACGAACCGTTGCCCGAGCCGCGGCCACCTCGGGAGGAAGCCCTCGGGGCTGTGAGCAGTGCCATGAGGGAGCGCCCGCTCTAGTGCTAGACCACAGAAGATTTGACCTGTAGGGGCCGCGTGGCGCGAGCGAGCGCAGCGTCACGCCCTGCCGGCCCGCAAACCGGGCGGGCGGGTACGGCGCCCCGCCCCTACAAGATGGACGAAACCGGGCGGGTACAGAGCGTGGCGCGAGCGAGCCGCAGCGCCACGGCCCCTACAAGCCGAAATGAGGGTGACACAGCACTGGCCGTTCGACTGGACTCAGCGCGTACGCTGGCGGGCCGGCTCAATCCCGGTACCGGCCGCCCTCTCTCTGGGATCCCTGCGGTTGACCGAGATGTAGCCCACGAAGCCGACGATCAGGATCGTCAGGACCAGGGCAACCTTCGTGTCGCCCAGCCCGAGACCACCCAGGATTGGCTTGCCAAGCCAATCGGCAAACGAGGCGCCGAACGGCCTGGTCATTACATAGGCGAACCAGAAGGCGGCAACCTCGTTTGCGCCCAGTAGCCAGTAGGCCGGGCCAGGCAGGGCGAACAGCACCGCAAAGAGGATACCCGAAGCGAGATAGCCGAGACCGAGCGTGTCAGCCGTCATGTCGCCCGTGGCCGTGCCCAGGGCGAAGGTGGCCATCACGGTGGCCCAGTAGAACAGCTCGCGGCGAGGGGTGTAGATGCTGTGGATGGACAGGGTCTTCTCGCTCCTGTGCCAGGCGGTGAAGATCACGACCAGGCAGATGGCGAAGAAGACTGTGGAGTAGAGGTAGGGTACGCCCAGGACTATGTGCACCACGTCCGCGGCCATAGTGCCGAAGATGGCGACCATGGTGACGGCCAGCCAGTAGATCCATGGCACGTATCGGCGCACCAGGAGCTGCAGGATTAGCGCGGCGACCAGACCTACGCCCCCAAGCACTACCGCTACGTAGGGGTTGATGTGGTAAACCAGATAATCCGAGGTGGATTCGCCCATGGCAGTGGTCAGTAGCTTGACTATCCAGAAGAGGGCCGTAATCTCCGGGACCTTCCTGGCTGTCCTCGTCGACAACAGTAGCGCGATATTCTTAGCATTCGTCCGCTGCATATGCACTCACACGTCTCCTTAAGTCTGTGAAGGGCTGACCTGAAGGACGATAGCCCTTCTCCACTTCTTGGAGGCGTAGAGAAGCGAGGCCAGTGTACCCAATCGATGGACGGCTGGCAACGCACGGGGAGCTCCGGTCAGGACCTGAACGGCCGGCAGAGGGCAGCCCATGGCCAACGCCCTGGGAAAGCGGACTCCTCAGACATGATCAGGGCGTTGACCAGGGAGTGACGGTACCAGAGGGGATAGCGGAGCCGCGTCCCTGCTCGAGCGGCGCATCCTGTTCAGTGTGACGCCGCTCCAGGAGAGTTCGCTCCCAATATCTGCTGTCCGCGAGACAGTGTGCTGCGCACGTCAAGTGTACCTTCCTGGCGTTAAGGTACGAGGTGCGATTGTCCAGGACCATGCTGTATGAGCCGTCTTCGGGGATGAACAACCTGAAGGAGCGACGTCCCGAGACGCGGCCAAGGTCGGCCAGCGTGTGATTACCAGGTGCCTCCACTCGAAATCCGACGTCGTCGTCTTCCCCGCCTTCAAGTGCCAGGTCCCCTTCCAGTATCCACCAGGCCTTCAGCCCTTCCAGGGGGAGTCGCTCCTGGTTCAGGGCTCCAATCGTCACAATTCTTGCGATGTAGATAGGCTCTGAAGCCTCATCTGCCACGCATGGCTCTGCTTGCTCGGTCTCGGCCGGCGTTCGCACCTTCTTGCCCTCATCCCACGGGAGGTTCACCCAAGTTAATCAAGGCACGACTATCGTACCACAAGGTAGTTGTAGATGCGCGCGACGATTCTTGCCTACATGCCCATGGCCCAGGCGACCTTGTGCTGGTTGACCCCTCCGCGCAACTCGCCCCGCTCGGGGTAGATCCGAATGCAGTTCGGGCGCCCGAACAACGACGTTGTGAAGGTCTCCTCCCGGACGTCCAGCTGGTGTCCCATTGCCCCAAGGCTCTCGATCACCTCGCTCTCGATCCGGCTGTCGGCCATCGTCATCGCGCCTTCACAGTGGACGCGCGGCCGGCTGACGGCCTCCTGCGGACCCTCGTCGAAGTCGATGGAATTCACCAGCGTTTGGGTTATGGCCGTCATGACCTTGCGACCACCGGGCGAACCGCAGGCCAGCAGGGGACGCCCGTCCCGGAAGGCGAGGGTCGGCGAGATCGCCCAGAGGGCTCGCTTCCTCGGGCCGACCGAGTTGACGGTTCCAGGCTCCGGGTTGAACCAGGCCATGCCGTTGTTCATCAGGATGCCGGTGCCCGGGATCACGACCTTGCTGCCGAAGTCGGCCACGAGGGTCGAGGTGAGGGCAACCATGTTTCGCTCCCGGTCCACGACCGTGATATGGGTCGTCTGGCCCTCGCCCTCGCCTCCGGGGCGCCACGTCGCCGCTCGGCCGCCGGGCTCGTAGGCCCATGGGTCGCCCGCCTTGGCGTCTGTGGACGCCCGGTGGGGATCGATCGTCCGCGCCACCTCGCGGGCGTACTCCTTGGAAAGCAGCCCCTCCCAGGGCACCGGCGCCGAGTCCGGGTCGGCCATGTAGGCGAAGCGGTCGAGGAACGACCGGCGGCTGGCCTCGGCGATCAGGTGATAGGCGCCAGCCGTGCCCGCTCCCTCCGCGGCCAGGTCGAAGTTCTCCAGGATGTTCAAAGTCTGGTAGACGGTCGAGCAGCCGGAGGCCTTCGATGCACCGACCAGCCGGACGCCCCGGTAGCTGGCCTCAAGCCCCGGCCCGAGCTCGCGGGCCTCGTAGCTGGAGAGGTCTTCTCGGGTGATGATGCCGCCTTTCTCATGCATCGCGCTCACGATCTTGTCGGCGATCTCGCCCTCATAGAGGACGCGCGGACCCTGCTCCGCGACGAGGCGGAGCGTACGCGCGAGGTCGGATTGGACCAACTTCTCCGGCCCTTCGCCCATGATCGCCGGCTTGAAGGGCCGCCCGTCCGGCTTGAAGAACACCCTCGCCGTGCCGGGGAAGCGCTGCAGATAGTCAGGGCGGAAGGCGATCATCATCGCCACGTACCAGTCCAGCGGGTAGCCCTCCTCCGCCAGCCTGATCCCGGGCTCCATCACCCTGGCGCGGGGCAGCGAGCCGTAGCGCTCCAGCGCCAGCAGCAATGCCGCCGGAGTCCCCGGTACGCAGATGGAACGGTAGCCGGTGTTGTTGGCGTCGTCCCTAGTCGCCCGCCACTGGTAGAGCCCAGCGCGTCGGGATGGGTCCAGCAGTTCGTACATCCCGTCGCGAGCGCCGCCCGGAGTGAGCGCGCTGCCGTCGACGACTGCGGTCGTGTTGTCGCTGGCTCGATAGATGACCATGCTGCACAAGCCGCCGACGCCGCTCATGAAGGGCTCGACCACGCTGGTGGCGAAGCCGGTCGCGACCGCGGCGTCGACCGCGTTGCCACCGGCCTTCAGGATTTCCAGACCGGCTGCCGTCGCGAGCGGGTGCATTGCCGCGACCATGCCCTGTTCGCCGACCGCTTCTCGCTTGTTAACCAACCATGCCGTGTCCTGTACGACCATCCTACCACCTCCGTATGCGAGCCTCTGAACGAATGCTGCTCCAAGCTGGCCCTGGCCGTCAAGCCCTCAAATGTGGCCGGTTCCACCAATAATCTGGGCGGCACCCGCCTCCCCGCGCGGTTGAAACCGCCGGCTCCACAAGCCATCAAGACCCGCCTTCGCGGGTCAGGCACAATACGGTTCACTTAAGGACTCAGGCCTCGCACAAGTCGGCACCTCCGGGGTCCTGGAATTGAGGCTTCAGCCGGACCACGCGGCCGCAGAGCAGGCATTGGGAGAAGCGAGCCCAACCCGCTGAAGCGTCGATTCCACGGGTTCAACGAGTCGACACTAGCTTAAGTGAACCGTATTGGGGTTAGGCAGTCCGCGCGGGCGGACTTCGCCAGAGAGGGAGCCGGCGACTTCCAGTCGCGCGGAGAACGGCTCGATTGTGGGTTGGGCCAACCTAGCGGCCCCTTCCCGTGTATATTGGCCCCTGGGGGAAAGGGATCCTGGGGCGGTACAGGATCCTTTCGTTGTCATCCTGAGCCTCTTGGTTGTCATCCTGAGCCTCTTACTCGTCATCCTGAGCCTCAGCGAAGGATCTCTCCAGCCACGAGGAGATGCTTCGCTGTGCTCAGCATGACAAGGTAACGACCTCGGCGACACGCTTCACGGCTTCGGAAGGGGAACACTAATAGGCCCCGTGGAGGGCGGCGAGGGGAAATTCCAGCCGGCGGGGGGGTGTGGTAGCATGAATGCCCTGTACACGGCTTCCGGGGAATTGGTGGCGAGCCGGGCTTGCGGGGGCGTATCATCTGGGAAAGGAGGTCAGGGCTTTGGGCGAACTGGCAAGCCAGCTAGCCGGACGCGTTTCCGGGCTCTCGCGCGTGTTACTCCCCGTTGCCGCTGTCCCGTTCGTCGTAGCTGGGTTCGGAAGGCTCGACTTTGCTGCGGCCTATACTCGCCCCCCGAGCGTATATAATCGGGATTTTTCCCAGGATTACCTGCTGGCCAGGGCGATTGTCGGCCGGGTCGATCCGACCCTGCCGCTTCACGCGTTGGCATCTCGGTTCGACCTGCCCATCGACTATTCGCTCCAGCTCGCTCCAACCCCGCACCCGCCCACTGTGGGGCTGCTCCTGTCTCCCCTGGCGCTGGTCGACCTTCCGACCGCGGCGGCTATCTGGCTTGCCGTCTCGGTGTTGTGTTTGCTGGCATCAGTGGTTCTGCTCGCCCGCCTGATCGATCTGCCGCTCCAGGCGTGGCAGGTCGGGGCTATCGTGATGGCGCTGCTGTCCTGGTTCCCCGTCTTCTGGGGCCTGAACATCGGGCAGGTGGGGATCCTGTTGCTTCCCCTCACCGCTGGCGCGGTGATATCGCTGAAGGTAGGCCGCCCCGGGCTCGCCGGCGTGCTTTTGGGACTGACGATGCTCGTCAAGGAGATTATGTGGCCCGTGCTGCTGCTCTTCCTGGTTGCGAGGAATTGGCGGGCGCTCGTCGCCTCGCTATTCACCACTGCTGCCGGCTATCTCGCGGCTCTTCTGGTGGTCGGGCCGGCTGCGATGGCCCGCTATTTCCTCACCGTGCCTTCGGCGGTCACGGCCCAGTTCGAGCCTGTCTGGGTCAACCTGTCCCTCTTCAGCGTGGGCTGGAGGGTTTTCGGAGGAGTCCGGAACTGGGCCGGAAAACTCACCATGTCCCCGCTGATCGACGCTCCCTGGCTGGTCACTCCCGCGTCTATCGCTGTCGTGGCAGCAGCACTCATCTGGGCGCTTCTGCAGGTGAGACGTGCGCGTAGCTCCGTCACGGGGGCGACGGTGATGGTCTGCGTGTCCATTCTGGTAAGCCCGATAACCTGGGCTCACTACCTGGTGCTCCTGACGATCCCAGCTGCACTCGTGGGCGATCGACTGGCCAGGCAGGGACGGCATCTCAGACAAACGGCGCTGCTAGCGTTCGCGCTCCTTCTCACGGTCCCTGCCTATGATGGTACGGGGATAGTGGCCCAGCTACAGCCCCTCTGGCCGTTGCCCTTCGCCTATTCGCTGCTGGGGATGCTCCCAACACTGTCCACCGCTCTCATCGCATGGCTCGTACTGGCCACGGACCGCGAGCCAGGTCCCTCGTCC
>JAJYKO010000262.1 GCA_021788565.1 Chloroflexota bacterium | reverse complement strand
GTGATCTCCTCGGCGTTCTCCCTTAAGGAAAGCTGCCCACTGCCGTAGCCATCATACGGATAGCTGGTAGCAATGTGGCGGACGGCGGTTTCGGCCTGGATGTCGACGAACTCAACGAAGTTGTCCACTTCGTACGTGGCCCGTGCCGTGTCCTCCACGCGCCAGACCACCACGGCGGCGATCTCGATGGGGTTCCCGTCGGCGTCATTGACCTTGGCCACTGAGGTCTCGTGATTGCGGATTCGGGTGGACACCTTGCGCCGCTTGGCGAACGGGTTTACCCAGCGAAGGCCGCTGGTGCGGATCGTCCCGCTGTAGTGGCCGAACAGCTGTATCACTCGGGCCTCGCCCGGGGCAACCGGCGTCAGGCCGACAAAGGCCGTGGTGCCTATGAGGATGAGCAGGAGGCGCGCTAGGATCAGGATCAGCACGGGCCGAAGCACGGCGATCAGGCCAGGGGAGGTGATCAGGGCCAGGAGGCCGAGGGCAGCCACGAGGCCGAGGGCGATCATCGGCATGCCGTCCACTCCATCCAGGATCCGCTCCTTCTCGTGTTGTGTGGCCCTGGCGACTGGCGCCGCATCTGTGTTGTTTGTGTGCATCGTTGTCCTCCTTGTGCTAGGGCGACCGACAGAATCAGTATATCACCGTGATATCGCTCTCAGCGTTCACAGGATCCGCGCTGCCAGCGGAATTCTTCGGACCAGGTAGGCGACCGCGAAGCAGAGCGGAACCCCTATGACCGCCGCCAGACCGAACTTGAGCAGTTGCTCGGGATGGACCCCGCGTAGCGCTAGGGCGATGAAGACGATGATCGGGCAGTGGGTGACATATACGGTGAAAGCTTGCTGGGACAGGAACCCACCTAGCCTCCCCGGATGGTCGAAGAAGTGTCGGAAGAGCACGATCAGTCCCAGGCAGATCCCGACCGAGAAGGTTGAGTCCCACAGCGCGTAGACCCCGGACGGCCACTGCCCTCCGCCGAGGAAGCTCGCTCCACCACCGCGGAGCGCGATCGGGAACAGCACGACCGTCGCCGCAATCGCCACCCCGAAACCCCATTTCCCCATCGAGCTCGGGATGGTCTGGAACCAGTTTCGGCGAGACGCGATGATGCCGATGATGAAGAAGCTGAGGTACTGTGGAAAGTAGGCGAGAGATGGAAAGTTGATCACTGCCGTCTGCGGCCAGTAGGTCCCCAGCGGCAACGGGATCCGGATCAGGTAGCTGGCCAGCGCCAGCGCCAGGACGAAGGCGCATATCGTCCTATAACCGGGCATCGCGGAGTCGCCCACCGGGTGCGTCGCGCGGTTCCGGGACGCCAGCCGCCAGGCCGCGTATCCGAAGTCGAAGACGAGCAGCATCGCGACGAACCACAGTGGCCCGATCCCAATCAGCTGGGAGTACTGCTGCCAGGTGAACGGAGTCGTGATCCCGCCCAGGTCCGCCGGCTTGAAATAGCGACCGATCGACGCGATGGGGCCTAGCGCCAGCTCGAACGCCACCAGGGGGATCCCCAGGCGGAGCAGCCGGTCCTTGAGGAAGGACGCGGGACCCTTGCGGTCGAAGGAGACGGGCGTGAAGTACCCCGAGATCAGGAAGAAGAAGCCCATGAAGTAGGCCTGATTGAAGAGCTGAAATACCACCAGCACCACCAGCGCCAGCACCTGGTTATATGCGGGCTCCAGGTAGTAGAAAGACGTGTTAGCCGCGTAGATGACGGACAGGTGGTGCAGGATCACCAGGATCACCAGCGCGGCCCGGAGGTGATCCACGAAGAATAGACGGGTGCCTGTATCTTTGCGCACGGCCTCGGCAATCATGTGACGCCTCCCTCACAGCGAATGGCAGTATTATATCAATGTGATATCACTTTTGCAAGGGGCTCTCGGTGCGGGGTGGGCCGATCAAGCTCGATCGGCTTTGATAGCCAGGGAGATGGGCTGGCGCCGTGTCAACGAGTATTCGACGGGACTGTCATCCTGAGCGACAGCGAAGGATCTCCGCGTGGACGAGGAGAGATGCTTCGCTGCCCTTCGGGCCTTGAGGCTGCGCTCGCTCGCCTCAAGTGCTCAGCATGACAGTTACCAGAGAGACTGCGTCGGGAAAGTGGCTGCGGTGGGCCTTTCAGCGTCGAACGACGCCCTCGCGCCAGGCGAAGGCCGCCGCCTGGGTGCGGTCGGCGAGGTGAAGCTTGCTGAGGATGTTGCTCACGTGGCTCTTCACCGTCTGCTCGCTGATGCACAGGCGTGTGGCGATGTCCGGATTGCTAACGCCGTTGGCGATCAGCCGCAGCACTTCGAGCTCGCGCTCGCTAAGCTCGGTGAAGGCATTCGGATGGTCGGCACGGGCGCCGTGCAGTTCCTGGACGACGCGCGCCGCCACCCTGGGATGGAGCACCGCCTCCCCTCGCGCCGCCTTGCGCACCGCGTCGGCCAGCTCGCGGGGGCTCACGTCCTTGAGGAGATAAGAGAGCGCACCGGCGCGGATCGCTGGGAAGACGTGCTCGTCCTGGTCGTAGGAGGTGAGGACGAGCAGCTGTGTGCGCGGGCTGAGCTGCTTCAGGCGGCGGATCGCTTCAACCCCGTCCATTCCCGGCATCAACAGATCCATCAGCACGACGTCAGGGACGTGTTCGGCCGCGAGGCGCAGCGCCTCCTCACCGGATGCAGCCGCGCCGACGACGACCAAGTCGCGCTGAGTCTTGAGAAAAGCACGCACTCCCTGGCGCACGACCTCGTGGTCGTCGACGATGAGCACTGTGATCGGATCACTCATGGGATTCCCCTCCATGGTGCATGACGCCTATACTGCTGAACCGCGTCGGTCTTAGGGCGGGAATTCACCTCCCGCCGCCCGGGTCTTCCCTCACCCCGACCCTCTCCCAGGGGGAGAGGGAGTTGGTCGTACCGCCTCTCCCCCTGGGAGAGGCCGCCCGAAGGGCGGGTGAGGGTCGTCCGGGGCGGTGGGTATCAGCTGGTCTCGTCAGTGCAGGTTGGCGCTCGCCTCCAGCTGTGTGCCGTGCGGTGCGCTGTCCACCCTCAGCACGCCGCCGATCGCCTCCACGCGCTCTCGCATGCTCGATAGTCCCAGGCCCCTACCGTCCGCTCGCCCAACGTCGAAGCCATTGCCGTTGTCCGAGACCGCCAGAGTCAACGTATTCTCAGCCCAGGAAAGGCGCACGTCCACCTTGGTGGCCCCGCTGTGCCGGTCGACATTGGCAAGTGCTTCTTGGGCGACCCGGAACAGCGCCTGCTCGACGGCAAGAGGCGTCGCGCGCTCCCCCTGCACACGCAGTTCCGCGGATACCTTCGTGCGGCGCGACCAATCGTCGACCGCGTCGGCGAGAGCCGCGGACAGCCCCTTGCCCGTGAGCGCGGCGGGCCGCAGCTCGCGAAGAAGATAGGTTAGCTCTTGCTGGGCCTGGTTGACCAGTCGCTCGGCCTCGGCCAGAAGCTCGTCGGCAACGGCCGGATCAGTTTCCACTACTGCCCGTGCGGCACCAAGCTGCATGGCTGTGGCGAAGACCTGCTGTTTGACGGCGTCGTGCAGGTCGCGCGCCAGCCGTTGCCGCTCCTCGACGATGGCGAGCTCCTGGCGGGTCTCCAGCAATGTGCGCAATTGCTTGGCCATGTGGTTGAGCCGGCGGGCGAGCCGGCCGATCTCGTCGTCGGAGGCGTCGCGAGCCACGACGTCGAGGTCGCCCCTTCCCCAGGCGTCGACCGCGTCGGCAAGGAGCCGCAGCCGCCCGGTCAGCCAGTGCGTCCAGGCGTACCCGAACAACGTCCCCATCGCGGCGGAGACGAGGGTGAGCACGATGGCATCGATGAGCAGTCCAGCGTGGATGACCTGGCCATTCAGGATTCGCCTAACCGGGCCGAGGCCCGGACGTACGAAGGCGGCGAAGACCATCACCTCCAGGGCTAGCACTGCCAGTACTGTGACCAGGGTATACGATAGGGTCAGCCGCCACCGAAGCCCGCGGAAGTGCCACAGCAGGCCGTGGACATCCATCTACTCAGCCCTCCCAGCGTGAAACGCGTGATGCACATTCGCAACCGGGCCCTCCCGTAGGGGCACCCCAACGTGGGTGCCCTGGTCCTAGCCGCCGAGTGGGCACCCACGTTGGGGTGCCCCTACGAGGATTGTGCATGATACGTGTGAAACCTCCGGTTATGATACCTCTTCCTGCCGATTCATTCGTAGCGCAATGCCTCGAGTAGATCCATTCGTGCGGCTCTTCGAGCCGGATAGAAACTGGACACGGCGCCAATCATCAGCGAGACTCCGAGCGCGATTGCGCACATGCCCGGCGATGGCAGCCTCGGGAACTGCGCGATCGCTGCAACAAAACGCTGCACTGCGATCGACGCAGCGAAGCCGCATACGATGCCGATGGCGCCGCCGACCAGCGACAGCGTGATCCCTTCGGCCAGGAACTGCAGGAGCACCGCCGCTGGCTCGGCACCGACGGCCATCCTGATACCGATTTCCCTGGTTCTCTCGGTCACGGTGGCGAACATTATACTCATGACGCCAAATCCGCCCATTGCCAGCGCAACAATGGCGACTCCCACCAAAATGTTCGTCAGTCTTGCTGTCTGTTGCTTCGCCGCGTCGATGATCGCCTGGTCGTTCGTGATGGCGAAGTCGTCCTGGCTTCCGGACTGAAAGCGATGCGTATCCTCGACGGTCTGGGTGATGCCGGCGATCACGGCTGGGATGCTGTCGGTTTGGTCGGCCTGGACGAGGATCTGGTCGAACTTGCCATATCCAAAGAACTGCTTCTGTCCCGCGCTAAAAGGGATGACGGCCACATCGTCGAGATCCACTCGTCCGTTGTTCCCCTTCGGCGAGAACACTCCGACGACCTGGTAGTTGGCGTTTCGAATCCGAATCTGCTGGCCGATGGGGTTCATTTTGGGAAACAGGGCGTCGACGATAGTCTGTCCGATCACCGCGACATAGGAGGCGGCCGATTCCTCGCCGGCCGTGAAGAAGCGACCAAGATGCACGGAGTAGCTGGAAATCACCTGGATGTCCGGGTAGGCTCCCTGAATCAGCGCGGTCGTGTTCCGGTCGCCATAGACAACCTGCGTCTGCCCCGACTCGGCCGGACTGACGGCGACGACGTGGGGAACTCGCCGGCGAATCGCGTCCGCATCCTGCCGCGTGAGGGCAGATCGGCTGGCTGCACCTTGAGACACGCCGCCGATCGAAGCCGATCCTGTCGAAATCGCGATCACATTCGAGCCGAGCTGGGCATATGTGGAGGCGATCTGGGCGCTTTGTGACTGGCCGACGGCATCTATTACGAGCACCCCGCACACGCCGATCACGATGCCGATCATGGTTAGTACCGATCGAACCCCATTGGCGACCAGGGCATCGAACGCCGTTCGGATGCCTTGAAGCGCAATCGCACCCCATGACGGCGCGCCACCCACCTCGATCGGCGGCGGCGCGTCCACTGGCGCGTGTCGAGCCATCAGTTCCCAATTCATATACCTCACCACTGGCCCCCACGCTGTCATTCTGAGCCGCCTACCTGTCATCCTTAGCGTGGAGCGAAGGATCTCCTGTCCCGGGAGATGGCTCGCTGTCTCTCAGCATGACAGGATGTGTCGCCTCGCTAGACGTGGCGCAGGGCATCGATGGGGTTCAGTCTCGCTGCCCGACGCGCGGGATAGTAGCCAAAGACCATGCCAATCAGCGACGAGGCCACCAGGACGACGGCGATGCCGGCGATCGTCGGCGTGACCGTATATTTGATGAGCATACTCGTCGCCGCGGCTGCCAGGGCCACCCCGGCCACCAGCCCCACGAGCCCACCCAGCAGGGAAATCGTAGTGGCCTCGAACAGGAATTGCAGCATTACGTCTCGAGGCATCGCCCCCACGGCTATTCTAAGGCCGATCTCGCGAGTGCGCTCGGTCACCGACAACAGCATGATGTTGGCGACCCCGAAGCCGCCGATCAGGAGCGCAATGCCGGCGATCAGGGTCATGATCGACTCGGTGCCGCCCATTTCCTGCTGCAAGGCTTGTACTGTCTGGGCAAAGGTCGTGACCTTAAAGTCCAGGGGCGCCCCCTCGGGGATCTGTCGAGATTGGGCAAGGATCTTCGTGACGCTCGTGATGACTCCGGATATGTTCTCCGGCTGATCGACCTGGATGCTCATAGCTGTGAAGTTGTGCGTCGTCAGCCGTTGATGCAACGTGCTGTAAGGCACATATGCCGTATCGTCGAGGTTGCTGCCCGCGCTGGTACGATGGGACATCTCCACCATGTGGCCGGAAGTCGCGGCGTCCAGGCCGGCCGAGCTGGTGCTCGCTCCCTTGGGCGCGAGCACACCGACGATTCGAAAGTCCACGTTGTTGATCCTCAGAGTCTGGCCGATCGGATCGGCGCTCGGGAACAACTGGCTAACGATGGTTGGTCCGATCACCGCGACTGGGGTACCCACGGTCTCGTCCTGGTTCGTGAAGAACGCGCCCGAAGTCGTCTGAAAGCTCTGGATGACCTGATAGTCGGGATAGACGCCTCCCACGCTCGCTTTCCAGTTTTTGCCTCCGGCGACCAGTTGTGCGGGAAGGAATTCGCGTGGGCTGACGGCGACGACGTGGGGCACCTGCCGTGAGATAGCTTGAGCGTCGGCTTCGCTGAATTCGGCGCGGTTTCCGCTGGCGCCCGATCCGACGGCATCTCCCACCGTTATCCTTGCGTCGACCTGGTTCGAGCCCACCTGCGCCATCTGCCCCGCCACCATGTTGTCGGCGACCGTCCCGAGGGAATTAATCAAGAGAAATCCACAGATGCCAGCGACGATGCCAATCATGGTGAGCGCCGACCTGAGCTTGTGGGTCGATAAGCTGCCGAGCGCTGACCGCATGCCCTGCGCAGCGGCATCGGTAGACGAGGGGACGCGAACCGCCTCGAGCGGCGGCAGGGCGCGGGCTACGATTGAAGACGAAGGTGCTTTCCGGCTCATGCGATTACCTCACTTGCTGGCATCGGCGGCAGGGACGCCAACACGTCGCGTGCACGCCGGGAATCGGGAGCCGGTCGGTCGTCGGCCACGCGACCGTCTTGAAAGGCGACGGTGCGCGGACAGTAAGCGGCCATATCGGGCTCGTGGGTGACGACGACGATCGTTATGCCCGCGTCGTTCAGCTCCTGGAGTATCGCCATCACCTCTACGCTGGCGCGAGTGTCCAGGTTCCCGGTGGGCTCATCGGCCAGGATGATCGATGGTCCCATCACCAG
>JAJYKO010000261.1 GCA_021788565.1 Chloroflexota bacterium | reverse complement strand
GATCGTCCCCATTCCTGTGGAACAGGATGGCATCGCCGTGGAGAAGCTTGGTGGGAGTGGCGCCAGATTGGCTCTAGTTGCTCCATCCCACCAATTCCCGACGGGCGTTACGCTGAGCCTCCCGAAGAGGCTGTCTCTCTTGAGCTGGGCCCGTGCGGAAGGCGGGCTCGTGATTGAGGACGATTACGATAGCGAGCTGAGGTTCGAGGGTAGGCCGCTGGCCTCGCTTCAGGGCCTGGACGAGCACGGCGTCGTGGTCTATCTCGGCAGCTTCTCGGAGGTGCTCTTTCCTTCGCTCAGGGTGGGGTATGCGGTGTTGCCTGCGGACCTTGTCGAGCCACTGGAGGAGGCCAAGGAGCTGACAGACCGGCAGACACCGATCCTGGAGCAGCAGGTGCTGGCTGACTTTCTCCGCGAGGGTCACTTCGACCGGCATCTGAAAAGGACGCGCGAGCTGTACCGCGGGCGCAGGCAGGCACTGGTGGATGCCGTCCGCTACTACCTGGGTGGCGCCGTCACGGTGATTGGTGCCAATGCCGGCATGCATGTGATGGTGCGCTTGCCCGAGCATCTCGACGAAGCGGACGTGGTCGATCGGTCCGAGGCGGCTGGTGTCGGGGTGTACCCAGCAGCTCAGTGCTATTATGGCGCCAGCCCCGGTCCAGCCCTGGTGCTCGGTTACGCCGCTATGGACGAGGAGATGATCCGCGAGGGGGTGGCGAGGCTCGCGCGAGTCCTGCACACTTGACGGCGGGGTGCCTGTTGGGCTCAGAATATAATGGACAGTTGACTACAACGGATGCAAACGTAGAAGGTGTGAGTTGGCTTCTCTCGAGACAATCCTTGACGAAATCGACGATCTTTCCCGCAAACTGATGCGTCTCACCGAATGCTCCGACCGGTTTCTTCTGGCGGACCTTCAGCTCACTCCCGCGCAGGCAAACACCGTCCTGGCACTTGAGCACCTGGGTGAAGTCACGATGAACGGCCTCGCAGACGATATGCTTCTTCACGGCACCACGATGACCCGGATGGTCGACTCGCTGGTGGTGCGCGGATTGGTTGAGCGGCTGGCGACACCGAAGGATCGAAGGGTGGTCAGGGTGCGCCTCACACCGTTGGGCACCGATGCCGCCGATCAGGTGCGTCACCGAAGGCGCGCGGCGCGGCGCAAGTCGCTGCAACGGCTGCCGGAGAGCGACCAACGCAACTTGCTGGACGGGCTTAGGCGCGTGGTTGCGCTGGCGGAAGAGTGGAGCGATGGACGGTGCTTAGACTAGAGGACGCGGTAGGCGGATTGACGGCTACGCGACTGACCCTCCAGGCCTCAGCGAGGGCTTGATGGACTCCAGACGGTAGTTGCGCTATAATCTGTCTAGACCTAATGAAACATAGTTGATTGGGAGTTGTCAATCGCATAATGCCGGTCCTTAACGAAAAACAGAGAGTGATCTTGGAAGCGGATGAGCCAATCAGCGTCACTGTAGACGCCAGCGACCTCACGGGTGCTTCGGCCGAGCCTCTCAAGAACATCATCAGTCGATACGGGCGTCCCGTAGCCGCGCGTGCCTTCGCGGACTTTCAGCAGACGAGCTTCTCGGAGTTGGCAGTTCAGCTTTACCAGATGGGCTTCACCCTGGTTCACTGCCCTACCTGGCCCAATGGCGATGGATTTCCAAAGTCTGTTGTGTCCGACATAGTGGCCCAGGATCTCCGGGACCAGCTCGAGGAGTTGGACGGCGTAGAAACCTTTCTTGTAGTGGCCACGAGCCGCGAATACATTGCCGTTGCTAATGCTTTGCGCAGGCACGACAAGCGGGTGGTGGTTGTGGCAGAGGAGGGCAAGGTTTCCAAGGAGCTCAGGTTCTGCGCTGACGAGTTCGTCGTGTTGCCTCCGTCGAAGCCAGAGCGCCCCACCGTGACTCGTGCACCGCGATCCACCGTGCGCTCCACGGAGCCGGTCCGGCAAGACCGTACCCCCGAGGCCGTCAGGGCGGAGCGAGCGCCGGAACCTGTTCGAGTCGAGCGACCTGTCGAGCCTGTTAGGGTCGAGCGGCCCGTGGAGCCAGTTCGGGTTGAGCGGGCTCCAGAGCCGGCAAAAGCCGAGTCGCCGGACCAGGTCAGGCTTCCAAACGACAGCGAGGTGCTGACCGAGGTGCGGCGCATCGTCGCAGCCGAAGGGATCTGTACACCGCGGCGGCTTTCCAGGGCGCTGTGCCCGGTCGATCGTACGCCCACTGGCGAGCTCAGATCCCGCATCGCCAACCGGATACAATCCCTTGTGGACTCGGGAAAGCTGCTCCGCGACCGTCTGGTGGTGGGCGGCACGTCCGTGGAGACCATTGTGGTTGGGGAAGAGCGAACCGGTCGTCCCTCCGCGTCTCCTGCCACGGATGCACCCTCGGCGCCGGTATCAGCAGACAAGCCGGCTGAGTTGGAGCCGGCATTCATCGAGCCTGCCGGAAGTGACGGAGCGATCCAGAGCGAGGTTCTACCGAACGAGCCCGTCCGGACTTTCGCCAAAGGCGAACAGGTCCAGCGGGTGATCCCCTGGTCTGGCCGCGACCTGGATGCCATTGTCGAATCTGTTCTGAGGGGCCCCGAGTTGTCGGCTGGGATGGTTGTTCAGGAAGCGCAGGCTCCTGTTGACGACGAGCCTAACTCCGCTGAGCCCGAGCAAACGCCGGTGGTGGAGGTTGAGGCTCCGGCACCCGAAGCTCCAAAACGGCCTCGCCCCCGCCGGAGGACGCCCGCGAAGAAGGTCGCTGAGAAGGCTGCCGAGCCCGAGGTCACTGTTTAGCACTGTTCTACCGACCGTCGGTCGACCGTCGATCAACCGCGGGGGCGCGACATGTGGTGCTCACATGTTTCGCCCCCGCTGGCGTCTCTGACATCTATGCAAACGGCCGAAAATTGAGTATGGTACATGCTCGTAGATCCCTGACGGCTCGTGACGGCGCGGTCGGGATCTCATGATCTGTTGGAGGGCCGAACGATGAAAGTCTTCGTCTTTCTCCTCATGATGGCTGTAGCCATTGGCGGCGTGCTCGGCGGGTACAGGGTTGTCACCGGCAGGGACCTGATCGGTTTGAGCGATTTTGGCATCGGTCGAGGTAGCGCTAAGGCCGAAGCCCTTTCCCCTACTGCGCGGCCTGCCACTCCCACCCTCGCGCCCGCGGCCACGGCTACCAGCATACCGGTCGCGACCGCGACGCCTGTTCCCGCGAAGACGCAGGTAATGATGGTGGGGAACACCGATGGAGCGGGCGTCTTTATGCGCAAGACTCCGCACCTGGCCGACAAACTCCGTGCCTGGGTCGATGGCACGAAGATGGAGGTCACGGGCGACCCAGTCGAGTCGGATGGCCAGCAGTGGTTGAAGGTGCGGGCACCCGATGGTACTGAGGGGTACATACCCAAGGAGTATCTCGTCGCCAGCCCCTGACTCCATCACCCAGTCACGCGCTTGTGGTAGCATATCGGCAATCCGAATCGAGGAGGCTTTCAATGATCGGTGCTTCCAGGGCTGTCGAGCGCCTGTCAACTTCGCAACGCAATCTCGCCGATAAGCTTCCAACGCCAAGGACCCCAAAGGTGATCGGCCTTCACCGCGGGGACCCTTCTTTCGATACTCCGGCGTACATCATTGAGGCTGCTGTAGACGCAATGAAGCACGGCTACACCCACTATCCGGCTACGCAGGGAGACCCCCAACTGCGCGAGGCGATCGCGGCTTATCAGTCCAAGATCAGCGGCGTAGAGGTCTCACCCTCAGAGGTGCTTCTTACGAATGGTGGCACTGGCGCGATCTATTCCGTGATGACCGGCCTGCTCAACGAAGGGGATCAGGTGATCATCCTGGACCCAACGTACTCTCTTTATTCCGACGTTGCCAAGGTCGTCGGGGCCGAGGTCACCGCTGTTCCCTTGACCGGCTCGTTCAAGGTGGATCTGGACGCGGTTCGAGAGTCCGTCACTCCACGCACCAAGATGCTCGTCCTCAACTATCCATCCAACCCCACCGGCCAGCTGCTCGATCAGACCGAGCTGAATGGTCTCGCCGAGATTGCCTCGCAGCACGACCTCGCGGTGATTTTGGACGAGGTGTACGACCAGCTGGTTTTCACGGGGAAGCACATCTCTGGACTCGGCCATCCCCTGCTTACCGACCGGGCGATACTGGTGAACTCCTTCTCCAAGACTTACGCCATGACGGGTTGGAGGGTAGGTTGGGTCGTGGCAAAGGGCCAGACCCTCAAGCCGATCTCCGCGATCAACCGAACCTCGGTGGGCTACGTCAACAACATAGCCATGCGGGCGGCGCTCGCAGCTTTGACCAACGAGAGCGAGGATCGGAAGTGGCGCTCATGGATGCTGGGGCAGTACCAGGCGCAGCGTGAGGCGATGTGGGACGGGCTTACGTCGATACCCGGGGTGAAGGTATACGAGCTGCAGGCAGCCTTCTATGCCTGGGTCCGTTACGAAGCCCCCCTATCCGCCGTGGAGATGATGAAGTATCTCTACGAACGCGGGTTGAACGTGAGGCCTGGGACAGAGTTCGGGGCAATGGGTGAGGGGCATCTTCGCTTCACTTTCGCCCCGTCTGTCGAAACGATCAACCAGGGCGTCGCGATCTTCAGAGCCGCGCTGGAGGAGCTTCGGGCCGCTAGCTGAGAAACAGCTTGATGTCCGGCGCGGCGAGGGATCTTCGGCTGTAGGCGTGCTGCATCAACGTGCCGTCCCGGGTGACCGAGTACTGTACCACCGTGCTCTCGTTTGAAGCCGCATAGAGCGCCGTCAGGGCACGGCGCTGGGAAGGCGTCAGCTCGAGGAGATCGGCCGCGATCTGTCCGGCGGTTGCCGCTTTCTTCATCCATATTCCGAGCAGCAGGCCGGTTACGCTGTCGGATTCCCAGCCGCGGGACAGCAGGAGCTTCAGCGCGTCCGCGCTGCTGGGGTGGGCGGAGAGGTCCACATGTTCGAGGATCTCCTCCGCCCCTGCCCAGGTGTGGCTAGACAACGGCTCAGCTTCCTGGAACGCCAGGAGCTGTACACCGAGGGATACGTGGACCGCCTCGCTGGCGGGAAGGAGCAGCTTCTTCGGCACAGTTTGTCCCCCAATTACGAATAGTGATGTGAATGGCCACGCGTAATCACAACACATGTTGTGCCAGGCAATCTTCATGCTGACAGCAGTTGCAAGGCAGGGGCCACTATGATCGAGGACTACACGGATGCGATGGGCGTTGCAGTGCAGGCAGCGCTCGCCGCGGGAGAACTGCTGAGAGACGAGTTTCACCGTCCGGGCGGTCCCCTTGGCCGCGGTGGGGAGTGTGAGGCAGACCTGTGGGCGGAGAGGCTGATCCGTGAGAAGCTGGTGGCCGCGTTTCCCGACTGGAGCTACCGCGGAGAGGAGACCGGCTGGAGACGCGGAGCGGAGGGAGATCGCCATCAGTGGCTGGTTGACCCGAACGATGGGACCGCTGCATTCATCAAGGGAATGCGCGGCAGCGCCGTCTCCATCGCCCTTTTGCGGGGGGACAGCCCGGTCCTGGGGGTCGTTTATGCATTCGTGGCCCCTGACGACCGCGGTGATCTCTTTACTTGGGCCGAAGGTGCGGGACCACTGCGCCGCCAGGGTCTTCCGCTCGAAGCCCCATCCTGGCCGGCGAGGCTTCGCCCTCACGACGTCGTGCTGGTTTCTCAGGACGCGGACCGGAATCCCCAGGCAAACCTCAGCTGCGTGGCCCCGGCGCGCTACTTGGCGGTTCCCAGCATCGCCTACCGCCTCGCACTGGTGGCGGCCGGCGAAGGGATGGCGGCCGTATCTCTAAACGATCCCGTTCCCTGGGACTACGCCGGGGGCCATGCCCTGCTGCGTGGAGTGGGCGGCGAGTTGGTGGGCCAGGATGGCAAACGCCTGGGCTACAGCCAGCGAGAGACCAGCTACGCACGCTTCTGCTTCGGCGGAGGGCCAAGAGTCGTGGCGGATCTCGCCAGGAAGCCGTGGGATTCGGTCTTCGGTGGGCCGCCCCTGCCTCACCCTCCGGCTGAGCTGCCGTTCCCGATCCGGCCGGAGCCCGGCCAAGCGTTGCAGGACTGGAGGCTACTTTCCAGGGCCCGTGGATGCCTGATGGGGCAGTTGACGGGCGATGCTCTTGGCAGCCAGGTGGAATTCCAATCTGGCTCGAGCCTGCGTAAGAAACACCCGGCGGGTATCAGGCTGATGGCAGACGGTGGTACCTGGGGGACGATGGCCGGTCAACCCACCGACGACTCGGAGATGGCGCTGGTGCTGGCGCGCTCCCTCGTGATCACGGGGCGGTACAGCATCGATGCCGTGGCGAGCGCCTACTGGTACTGGCATCGCTCCGGTCCCTTCGACGAGGGGAACGCCACCCATCTGGCCTTGAGTGCGATACGGGAGGAGAGCAGGGCGGCATCATCGGCTGCCGGGGCGGCGGATCCATCGACTCAGGCCAACGGCTGCCTGATGAGAATCAGCCCGCTCGGGATCTTCGGTCATGCGATGGGTCCGGATGATCTGGCGGCTCACGCCCGCCGGGACGCCTCCCTGACCCACCCTCACCCTGTCTGTCAGGAGGCCACGGCGGTGTTCACCGTGGCCTTGGCGCACGCCATCGCGACCGGCGGATCGCCCGATGATTTGTTCAAGGAAGCCAAGCAGTGGGCGGTCGCTCACTGCAAGGAAGCCTCGGTGCTTCAGGCGCTGGAAGAGGCAGCGTCCAATCCGCCTGTAGATTACCAGAGCCACGCGGGGTGGGTGCTCATCGCGTTCCAGAACGCCTTCTACCAGCTTCTGCATGCCCCTACCCTGGAGGAAGGTGTGGTGGCGACGGTTATGGCTGGCGGCGACACCGATACCAACGCGGCCATCGCGGGCGCGCTGCTAGGTGCCGTTCATGGCTATGAGGCCCTGCCGGCTCAGTGGCGTCGCATGGTGCTGACCTGCCGCCCTGTGGGTAAGCAGACTCCCACTCGTCACCCCCGCCCCTACCCGTTCTGGCCGGTGGACGCGTTGGGGTTGGCGGAGAGGCTGGCCGCGATGTCGCCCAGGGCGGCCTCGTAAGCCCGCAGCGTGTCGTGCGTGAACAGGACGAAGGTGACTGTCCGAACCGAGCCGGGCTGTTGGAGGTGCTCCACCACGGCGCGGAGCGCGATGTTCGCGGCCTCGTCCAGGGGATAGCCGTAGGCCCCGGTGCTGATAGATGGGAGAGCCACGCTTGCCAGACCTCGCTCTTCGGCAAGCCGCATCG
>JAJYKO010000260.1 GCA_021788565.1 Chloroflexota bacterium | reverse complement strand
GAGTCGAAGCCCTGCATGGAGATGAGGAAATCTCCCTGGCTGGGTGAATCGGGCGCGGCTAGCCGATCTTGATCTCACCTTCGCGCCAAACTTGGTACGGCCAATACCTCGCGAAAACCTCGTAGGGCTTGCGGCCGAGCAGCAGATCGAATCTCTCACTGAAGAAGAGGCGGTCAAATTCCTCGCCGCAATCCTGATCTTGATTGGGCCTCGCCCAGCCGCCTAACCTGAACCCCTCGCCCTGCGCCATGGGCGCCTGCATGACGCCGTCCGCAGTCCCAGCGGAGTTGGGATCGCTCCTGCGACTGGATCGGGGCAATCTATGGGCTTGACATAATCACGTGGTGTGATTATCATGTAGTCACGCATACAAGGAGGTGCCGCCGTGGCGACCAGGATAACCTCGACCGAACTGGACCGCGGCCTCGCCGACATCCTGAACCGCGTGGCTTACAGGGGCGAGACCTTCATTATTGAGCGGGGCGGACGGGAGTTAGCGAGACTGGAACCGGTGGGGCCAAAGCTCGGAGTGACTTTCGAGGAGATAGCAGAGAGGCTTCGCGGCTTGAAGATCCCTGAGGGCTTTGGCGATGACCTGGAGGCCATTCGGGCTGAGGAGCCGCGTCTCGAGGTGCCGGAATGGCCAGACTGATCGATTCCAGCGTCCTGATCAGGATGGAGAGACAGGGCTTGTCGATGGACTTGCTGGCTACTCTCGTGGAGGCGCGCGAAGAGGGCGCTATGGCGGCAGTCACCGTGTCCGAACTGGTGCGAGGCATTCTCAGGACGGAGGCGGGCCCGCGGAGGCGCCGCCGGGAGTCTTTTCTGGATGCCGTTCTGGACGCGATTCCGGTGGTTCCGTTCGACCTGCGATCGGCCCTGGCCTGTGGGAGGTTGCTGGAGGACCTACGAGGGCGGGAGATCGGCGCCCACGACGCCCAGATCGCCGCGACCGCGCTGGCCCATGGCTACGGGGTCCTAACCGACAACGCCAGACACTTCGAGCGAGTAGAGGGATTGGACGTACTTGTGCCGCGCTGGCCGTGAGCGGCGCCAGCGCAGGCTCCCTCACAGCCAAACAGCGAAGCCCGCGCCAACATGGCGCTTCCGCTCCCGTCCACACGCACCAAACTCGACCGTGCCAAAGGGCAGGAATCGCGCTACAATGTTGATCAAGGTCCACTGAGGGAAGAAGGTAGATGACCAGTGGATACAATGGCGAATCGTGCGGAGAGGCTATTCGAGCCTCGCTGCACCACGGCGAGAAGATACCGTTCGGCGAGCTTTTCAAGAGAACCAAAAAGCGCGGGACCTGGACCGACAGGACGGTACGCCTTCACCTCATGCAACTCGTGGTGAACCTTGCTCCCGCCAGGTTCGAATGGCCTGCTGCCGATCCCTTCTTGATGCTGAACCCAAGCTTGCTGCGCAAGCGCGGAGGAAACTAGACATAAGCTCGCCCTGGCTGCCAGGGGCAAGGAGAAGGACAGCCGCACGGCCTGGTACAAGCGCCGCGACCTTGGGGAAGAACTGGCGAAAGTGATTGTTAAGGCGCTTTCGGCTATCCAGGACACGGACCTCGGCCGAAAGCTGAATGCGCTCGAGGGGTGGTGCTACGCCTAACGACATGGTCCGGGACTTCGCCACCAGTTCACGGGGCCTCGTCGTCGCGCCCGCGGGCTGCGGCAAGACCGAGCTCATCGCAGACGCAGTCTTGGCAAGCGGGGTGGGCAAGCAGCTCATCCTCACACACACGCACGCCGGCGTGCGGGCGCTCAGGACCAGGCTGCAGAGTAAGAAGGCGGATCCTGTCGGGTACTTCGTCGACACGATTTCGGGCTTCTCGCTTCGCTACGCGTCTGCCTTTCAGGGCCTCTCAGGCTGGCGAGCAGGTGAGCCGTCTTCCGAGGAATGGCCGCAGGTTTATGAGGCAGCCTGGCGGGCTCTTCAGAATCGCCATGTCCGCGGGGTCTTCACCTCCACGTATGCCGGGCTCTTCGTCGACGAGTATCAGGACTGCACCGTCCGGCAGCACAAGATCATCGATCTCCTGGCGGACTTCATCCCTACTCGCATCGTCGGCGATCCCCTCCAAGGAATCTTCGACTTCTCTGGGGCCGATGCCATCGTTGACTGGACGCGAAATGTGTATCCCAGCTTCCGCCAAGTCGGCGATCTGCAGATTCCGCACAGATGGCTGGGACCTGGCCGGAACGCCGATTTGGGGCAGTGGCTGCTCGACGCAAGAGGCAAGCTGCTCTCCGGAGTCCCCCTCTCTTTCGACAGCGCTGGCCCTGTCCAATGGCGTCCCTTTCCCGACTCCGAGTTCCCCGAGTCGGCGCAGATTGGTGCCTGCCAGACCTTACTTCGCCACCCCGCGCACGAGACCGTGGCGGTAATTCGGAAGATGCCTCATCAGGCGCACCATTTGGCAAAGAATCTTGGGGGAACCTTCCACTCGATGGAGGAAGTCGAGTGCAGGGATCTCACGAAATGGTGTGACAAGCTGGAAGCGTCCGCAGGATTGGAGACCGCGCGCTTGGTCATCGAATTCGCCCTCGCGTGCATGACGGTCAAACCCTCGTGCCTGACCGATCTCGGTAAGCTTCTGGCGAAGGGGGAGTTGCCTGGAGATCGCAAGCTCAAGAACCATGCTCCTCTGAAGGATATTGCCCGCACCGTTGCAACTGGCAGCGGGCCGCGGGCAATCGGTTCCATGCTTCAAGTGATCGCCAAGACGCCGGGCGTAATCCTGTATCGGAGGGAGCTCTTCCGGGAAATGCAGTCCGTCATGCGTTGCCATCCCGAAGGGTCTACGGAGCCGCTGCGACGCACTGCATGGAGAATCCGCGACAGAGAGCGGCACTTCGACCGACCGTTGGACGGCAGGGTCGTCTCTCGAACCCTGCTCATCAAGGGACTGAAGTTTGATCACGCCATCCTGGTAGACGCGGAGGAGTTTGACGATGCCAAGAACCTCTACGTTGCTCTCACCCGTGCTTCTAAGTCACTAACTGTCATGTCTCGTTCGCGTACGATCAAGGTTCTGGCGCCGGGACTTGCTTCTCCGTTGATCGATATTGCGCCCGCCGTTCAGCTAGGACTCGGGCTCTAGCCGATTTCGCGGTGCGGGTCTCGGGCCGCCTCATAGCTGATGTTGTAGGCCTCGTGTCGCATGGTGGTTTCCCTCCCCTACCTTCTTCGCCCCACTGAAGAGACTGACGGCCCTAAGGCCGATGGCGAGGCCCCAGAGGATTCGTTCCCCCACAGGTCGAACCGGGGTGCTGCTGGGCGGCTGAGGTTCCTCGGTGCTCAGGCGACTGCCGCCCCCTCCATCCCGTGTGGACACAATTCTCGCGGAATGAGCTAAACTACGGGGCAGTAGAAGGGGCGTGCCGCTGATATGCCCAGACTGCCTCGGCTCACGCCGGACGAGTTGCTGCGTGCCCTGCATCGGGATGGCTGGTACAAGCGCCGGCAGGTGGGCAGCCATCTGGTAATGTGCAACGACGCGAAGCCTGGCCGCAGAGTCGTGGTCCCCATTCACTCAGGAAAGATCATCAGGCCTGGGCTTCTTTCAAACATTCTGGAAGATGCCGGCCTTACTCCGGACGAGTTGGAGAGACTGTTATGAGGCGCTACACGATCTTGCTTACGCCCGATCCTGAGGACGGTGGCTACACGGTCCGAGTGCCGGCGCTCCCGGGCTGCAACACGCAGGGAGACACGCTGGAGGAAGCCATCGCCAATGCCCGCGAGGCGATCTCGGCCTACATCGCGGACCTGGTGGAGAGCGGCGAGACGGTCCCGGAAGAGACGGCACCAACCCAGGCCATCGTGGTGGACGTCGCCGCATAGGACATCGGGACGTACCCGTCGAACCCGGTGGGGACGCAAGCGATGTGTCCCTGTCTGCTCCGACGCCAGGGTTGCTCTTCAATCGACTCCCAGGTTCGTCGCTCTGGTGGGTCTCCAGAACCAAGCACTCAGAACCCAGAGCCTACTCGCCCCCGCGTCTTACCCCTCTCCCACCCTCTTCGCCCCGCCATCGCAAACCGCTGGCACTGAGTCCGATGGCGAGGCCCCAGAGGACGGCGTTCCCCCCACACGTCGGAACTGGGGTGCTGTTGGGCTGCGGCGTAGTCCCCCCGACGCATCGTCCGTATTGACATTTGCCGCATCCGATTGACAATAGGTAACGGGCTGTACTGGATCTGGTTGGAAGAGGGGAAGAAGGTAGTGACAATCACCTGTTTTCCGCTGTAGAGGGTACCAAATGAACGCTAAGCGACGAGACTACGAGGAAATGCCGGACGAGGAGTTGCCGCCCGAGGTGGACGCGAAGGTCCGCGGCATGATCGACCAGGCCGAACGCGAGATAGAGGAGACCAGGGTCAATTTTCGCTGGGGCAAGCTCCAGGTGGATACGGTCAAGCGAGCGGCGGCTCTGGCCGGGGTTCCGTACCAGACCTACATGAAGCAGGTGGTGTTCCGCCAGGCGGTGGCGGACCTTCGCGCTGCCGAGGGTGTGGTCAAGGCTTCATAGCTCCCCATCTCGTCCACAGGCGTGGCCGTTGGCGCTGAGCCGGAGGAAGAGAGGGGGCTGAGTTCTTGATTCCGAGGAGAGCGGAGTGGTCGGTGGCAACGTAGCCGAGGGAGATTGCGAGGCCGAGCCCTCGCTCGCAGGGGGTCCCCGCCTACGCTCGCGAGCAGTATATAATTGGCTCTGTCAGAGGAGCAGTGACCATGTATCGCTTCCTGGTCGTCATCGAGAAGGCAGATGCCAACTACTCAGCCTATTCGCCTGATCTTCCCGACTGTGTCGCCACGGGTGAAACGCGGGAGGAAGCCGAGCGGAATATGTACGAGGCCCTCCAGATGCACGTGCAGGGATTGTTGGAGGATGGCTTGCCCATCCCCACCTCGCAGTCATCTGCCGAGTACGTCGCCATTCCGTAGGATCGCTACACGGCACCGCCGCCTGGGTCTCACTGCATCTGCGAACATGGGCGGGCAGCAGTGAGGCTGCAACTATCAGCTATCCGCCTGGTAGGTTGGGCGTGGCGCGAGCCCGCGTCATTGTGGAGACGCCGAGCCACCGGACCGAGAGACGGGCGCGACGCTGCGCTCGCCCGCATCAGAAGGCGCGAAGGGCGCCGCCACCATGGAGGAGTTATGCCGGAGATCTCTCGTTTCTTGGGCATCGTCGTCCTGATGCACTTCCGAGATCACAACCCGCCGCATTTTCATGTGGAGTACAATGAATTCGAGGCGGCTCTGTTCATCGGGTCTTTGGGCATCATGGAGGGGTGGCTGCCACCGAGGGTTCTCAGCCTTGTGGTGGAGTGGGCCGGGTTGCATCAGCCAGAACTGCTGGAGGACTGGCGTACCCTGCGCTCGATGGGCCGCTTCAATCGGATTGAACCGCTGGTGTGAGGAGGCCGCGATGCTGTTGAAGATAGAGGAAGCACGTTATCTCGGGGAATACCGTTTCAGCCTGCGCTTCAGTGATGGGCGGTCAGGAACCGTGGACGTTCGAGAGTTGATCGACGCGGAGCCGAGGGCAGCATTTGCCCCCCTCGCCGACGAAGAGTTCGTCCGTCGTTTCACCCTGGAGCACGGCACACTGTGCTGGCCCGAGGATCTGGACGTAGCCCCAGAGTATCTCTACTTCCTGGCCTTTCGGGACGACCTCGCCCTGCGTGACCTGTTTACTGAGTGGGGCTACCTGGAGGAAAGAGCGCGTGCGTGAGGAGGGCGTAGCCGCTGTGTCCTTCTCACGCTCTAATGCAGGTTCGTCCGAAAATCCAGGTCTGATTTCGTGGTTCTGAATGCGCCTGTAGACCCCTGAACCCAGAACGTCCTCGCTCCCGCGTCTCGCTGCTCCCCCCGGGCTTCTTCGCCCTGTTGCGTGCTGCTCGCGCCTATTCACTGCGCCAGCCGCCACGACACCGCGGTCACTCACGTCTCGGATTCGTGCAGCTGTCGGGTGGCGCGGATGTCCCATCGACCTCCATCTCCGTGTCCAACAAACTACCGGTAGCGCTGGGGACGGCTCTCGTGCCCATCCCTTCTGGCTAATACACCGGCGTCAGCCACTCCCGGTACTTCGGGTTCTGACCCCGCACGATGCCAAAGTAGAGTTCCTGCATCGCCTTGACGACGGGACCCGTCGCTCCGGTGCCCACCTGGTAGCGGTCGACGGAGACGATGGGCTGCACCTCGGCGCCGGTACCGCAGAAGAAGACCTCGTCGGCCAGGTAGAGTTCGGTGCGGTCCATCTCCCGCTCCAGCACCTCCATGCCCATCTCCCCCCGGAACAGCTCTATGAGGGTCCCACGGGTGACGCTCTCCAGGATCCCTTCCGTGACGGGGGGCGTCACGACCCGGCCGTTCTTCACCATCATCAGGCAGGCCCCCGGGCCCTCGGCCACCTTGCCACGCTGATTCAGCAGGATGGCGGTGTCGTAACCGTCGGTCCTGGCCTCTACGGTGGCGTAGCGGCTGTTCAGGTAGTTGGCGCCGGCCTTCACCCTGGGGGGCATGGACTGGTCGTCGATGCGGCGCCAGGAACTGATGCAGGCGTGGAGACCGCTCCAGAGGGATGGCTTGGGGGTGCGCTCCACGGCGCTGATGACGCAGCCGGTCCCGATCGCCGCCGGGTCTACGGCGTAGGACTCGCCCGACCCGAAGAAGACGGTGGGACGGATGTGGACGTCCTCGTGGAAGTTGTTGGCCCGCAGCATCTCCATCATGGCGGCGGAAACCTGCTGCGCCGTCCAGGGGATCTGCATCCGGAGGATCTTCATGGAGCAGTTGAACAACCGGTCCATGTGCTCCGCGTTCCGTAAGACGTACATCTGAGTCTTGTCGGGGCTGGCGTAGGCCCTGATCCCTTCGAAGACGTTGGCCCCGTACATGAAGGCGTCAGTGCGGACGTGAACCGTGGCCTGTTCCCAGGGGATGATCTCGCCGTTCATCCACGCGTAGCCGGGGGTCTTGCCTGCCATCGCGCCGCTCTCCTTTCGTGTCGGGCCTGGGAGGCCCGCTCCCTCAAAACGACGATACCGTGGACCGGCCCAAATCTATCAGGGGGCGGAGCTAATCGTCAATGATTCGGAGGAGTGGGTTTTCCCCTGGCACACCCTCTGCCGGGCATACCTCCTTGATCCCAAATTATCTGCTGCCGACTCCGCGCCGGCGGTCGGAGGTGCGGCGATCGCGCAATCCATCAAGCTGAGGGAGGATGCACCGTGGAGAGATCATTCGGAACACCATCGTGGGA
>JAJYKO010000259.1 GCA_021788565.1 Chloroflexota bacterium | reverse complement strand
GCCCGTCGTGCCCGGCCGGATTGTGATCAGGTCGGCCTGCTCCAGCACCCTGAGCGCCTCCATGACCGTTGCCCGACTGACCTGGAAGAGCTCCTTCAGTTCACGCTGAGGCGGCAGACGGTCCCCCGGCTTGAGCTGGCCGTCCACGATGGCCTGTCGAATCTGATGGAAGACGTCCTCAAAAGCGCGCCTGGTTGAAGCCTTGGCGAACATCGTGCCGGCCTTTCGGATCTACATTGGGGCGAGGGTCCATCCCCCGCCGTACGACGCTATTAGCCCTGGTAGGAGCCGGCTCCTGCCGGCGAACGTCCCCGTCGGGCAAATGGACCGTCACCGCCGGGAGGCGGCTCCTACACGCCAGCAAGGGTTAGGCTACGAGGAGTTCCTTGGCCTTGGTGACCGCCCCTGTGGCATCGGGGGCATAGAAGTCAGCACCTATCTCATCGGCAAAGCGCTGCGTCACCGGTGCCCCTCCTACCCCTACCCTCACACTCTCCCTCAGCCCCGCCTCCTTTAGGGCCGCTATCGTCTCCCTCATGCTCGTCATCGTCGTCGTCAGGAGCGCACTCATCATCAGCAGGTCGGGCTTCTCCCTCTGGACTGTCTCCACGAACCTGGCCGGCCTGACGTCCGTCCCCAGGTCCACTATCTCAAACCCACCTCCCTGGAGCATCATCCCCACCAGGTTCTTGCCTATGTCGTGAAGGTCCCCCTTAACGGTCCCTATCACCACCTTGCCACGAGCCTTCGACTGAGCTGCTACAAGGAGGGGCTTCAGGAGGGAGAGGCCCCCCTGCATGGCACGGGCGGCGATCAGCATCTCGGGGATGTAGTACTCCCTGGCACTGAACTTCTCCCCCACCACGTCCATGGCGGGGATGAGGGCCTCGTCCAGGATCTCCTGGGGGCCGCTCCCCCCATCCAGGGCCTCCTGGGTAAGGGCCTTCGCCCCCGCCGCGTTGCCCTCGATCACCGCTTCCTTGAGCGCACTGTAGTCTGCCATCCTGTCCTCCTCATCATGTGCTGGTCTGGAATGCATGTGCCTAAGCGATATGGAGTGCGCGTGCGTCAGCACCGCTTTCGTCCCGATCGTTGGAGCGAGGCGCGTCAGCGCCGTCTCCTCGGAACGGCAGCCGACCCCGGCGTCGGTTGTGGAGAACGGCGCTTACGCTCCTGCGCTAAAGCGGCGCTGACGCGCACGCACTCCATATGCCGGGACCCTTCTAGCATCTGGCCGGCAAGTGGGGACCGCCGTCAAGCATCAGACGCATCGCGGCCTCAGCGCTAAGCCTGACGTTGCGGCGCATCGCTGCCTCAGCCGCGGCGGGGTCCCTCGAACGGAGCGCGGCAATAATGTCGCCGTGCTCGCGGAAGGACTGTTCAACGCGGCCGGGAGCTGTTAACTGATAGGTGCCCAGCCTGTCTATTTCCTGTTTGACAAGAGCGAGCAGGCGTGTCAATCGTGGACTACCGCTGCTGCGTTGGATGGTGGCGTGGAGCTGCAGTCCGAAAGCCACGAATTCTGGATCGGCCGGCCTGGGTGTCGTGTTGAGGCGCTCGTACTCCGCGGCGAGCGAGTCCAACTCCTGCTCCGGCATTCGCCTGGCGGCCAGCGAAGCGGCCAGGCCCTCCAACATCTCACGGACGGCGAAGACGTCCTGGCAGTCCTCGACGCTGATGCTGGTTACTACCGCGCCTTTGTTTGGAGATAGGGTGATGAAGTTCTCGGCGGCGAGGCGCTGCAAGGCCTCACGGATAGGGGTGCGGCTGATGCCAAGCATCTGCTGGAGTTGCGCCTCAGAGACAGGGGTTGCCGGCGGTAGCTGGCCGGAGACGATCGCATCGCGGATTGCCGTATAGGCGACGGCTTTGAGTGGAGTTTTTCCCGCCATGTCGACCCCTCTCTCTCGGGGTGCTATCATGTAGTGGAACCGATTGTACACAATCTGTATGCGATCGTCAACAAGCCAGGAGGTCCGTCCATTGAAGGCGGAAATGACGCCCCGAGAGCGAGTTATGGCTGCTCTCAATCACCAGGAGCCTGACCGAGTTCCCCTCGACCTGGCACAAGCCACCGGCGACGGCATAACCGTCGCCGCCTACCGAAACCTCATCCAGTACCTCGGATTCGGGGATCGGCCGATCCAAATCAAGGCCAAGCGGGGGCAAAACGCACGGGTTGACGAGGACGTCCTAAAGAGACTGAGGATCGACTTTCGGAGCGTCGAGCTGGGCTCGCCCGACAACTGGAAGGATATCCCCATCGGCGAGCACTCGTATCAGGACGAGTGGGGCGTGGTTCGAACGATGCCCCCGGGCAGCTACTACTACGACCTCACCGGTGCCCCGATGGGCGAGGGCGACACGCTCGAAGCCATAGAGCGCCACCACTGGCCCGACCCGTACGATCCGGGGCGGTTTCGCGGCATCAAGGAGAGAGCCAGACAGCTAAGGCAGGAGACCGACTACGCCATCGTCATCGACTTAAACTGTTCCTTCTTCCTACGCTGCTTCGAGCTACGGGGATGGTCAAACTTCTACATGGACCTGGCTGCCAACGTGGAGTTCGCCGAGGCGCTGATGGATCGCTACCTGGACATCCGACTTGCCATCGCCAAGCGAGCCCTCGAGGAGGTCGGGGACAACATCGATATCGTGATGGTCACCAGCGACGACCTGGGAATGATCGACCGCCCGCTCGTTTCCCCTGCCCTATACAGGCGGCTGATAAAGCCTCGCCAGAAGCGCACGTTCGATTTCTTCAGGGCGCACACCGATGCAAAGCTGTTCCACCACTCGGACGGGGCCATCTACCCGCTGATCCCCGACTTGATTGACCTGGGCGTGGATATCCTGAACCCGATTCAGGTCTCGGCCGAAGGGATGGGCGATACGAAGAAGCTGAAGGCGGATTTTGGCGACAAGCTCACTTTCTGGGGAGCCATCGATACTCACCACGTACTCCCCTACGGCACCCCTGAGGAGGTGCGGCAGGAGGTGAGGCAACGCATCCTCGATCTCGGGCCCGGCGGCGGGTACGTCGTCGGGTCTGTCCACAACGTTCAGCCCGAGGTGCCCCCCGAGAACGTGGTGGCCATGTTCGACGCCGCCCACGAATTGGGGAGGTATCCGCTGCGGGGGTAACGGGGCTCCCGCCCCGGGGTACGTCAAATACCTATTGCTTTCCTGGTGGTCGACCCGGTATAAGGGCGGTTCGCGAACCGCCCCTACGTCTCGAGTGCAGGATCCAAGGTGGGACACCGCCAGCCCATTCCGGGTAGGAGGTGTTGCCTACCTCTGGATGCGTGCGGAGCCGCCCTTCGCGAGGGCGCGGACCTGCTCCAACGTCGCCATCGTTGTGTCGCCGGGGAAGGTGGTGAGCAGAGCACCGTGGGCCCAGCCCAGCTTGACGGCCTCTTCGGGAGTCTCGCCGGTCATGAGACCGTAGAAAAACCCGGCTGCGAACCCGTCCCCGCCGCCGACGCGGTCGTGGATATCCAGTTCCAGGGTCGGAGATACGTACGTAGTACCACCGACCCAGATCACGGCACCCCAGCTGTGTTTGCTCGTGGAGTGGACCTCTCGTAGAGTCGTCGCGACGACCTTGACCCGCGGAAACCTGGCCAGCACTTTGTCGATCATTCCCAGGAAGGCGCTCGGGTCGAGCTTGGACTTCGCGGCGACCTCGGGGCCTGGAATGCCCAGCCCCGTCTGTAGGTCCTCTTCGTTGCCGACGAGGACGTCCACGTTCTCCACGATTCGGCCCATAACCGACTGCGCGCGCTCCTGGCCGCCCCAGATATTCCAGAGCTTCGCCCGGTAGTTCAGATCGAACGAGGTCACCGCTCCTGCTGCCTTCGCCGCCTTCATACCCTCGATTATCAACTCACCGGTCGTCTCGGAAAGGGCCGCGAAGAGACCGCCGCTGTGGAACCACCGGACGCCACTTCCGAAGATCGCGTTCCAGTCGAAGTCGCCCGGTTTAAGCTGCGCCGCGGCTTCGTTGCAGCGGTTGTAGAACACCACAGGTGCACGGACGCCGTATCCACGGTCGCTGTAGACTGTCGCCATGTTGGGGCCCGTGACGCCGTTATGCTCGAAGTGTTTGTAGAACGGCCTCACGCCCATTGATTTCACTCGCTCAGCGATGAGGTCGCCGATCGGGTAATCGACCATCGCGGAAACGACGCCGGTCCGCATGCGGAAGCAATCGGAGAGGTTAGCGGCGACGTTGTACTCTCCGCCGCTGACGTGAATCTGGCACTCGGTGGCTTTGCGGAAGGGGACGATCCCAGGGTCCAGCCGGTGGATAAGTCCGCCGAGGGCGACGAAATCCAGTTCGCCGTGTGGGGGGATGCTGAGACTGTCGGTCATGCTTCTCTCCTAGTTTCGTGAGCCTGGCCAACCACGGAGACACGGGCCATCCGACTGTCACCCGGAACGCAGCGAAGGGTCTCTCCCCGCGGCGGTTACGGCCCGCGTGACACCGCCGGAGAGATTCCTCGCTTCGCTCGGAATGACAGCCATGAGCGGCCTCGAGAAAGCCCGGTACACAGAGAGCGCGGAGACTGGCTCCGTGTCTCCGTGGTGACGCTATGCTACACGTTCTTACACGTTGTAGCTGGTGGAGGCGACCCTGCCTCCGTGTCCGGTCCAGTCCGTATGGAAGAACTCGCCGCGCGGCTTGTCGACTCGCTCATAGGTGTGGGCGCCGAAGAAGTCGCGCTGTGCCTGCAGCAGGTTGGCGGGCAGGCGGCCGGTGCGGTACCCATCGTAGAAGGCCAGCGCCGCGGCAAAAGCGGGAGTCGGCACACCGTATTGAACGGCCAGGATGGCAGCACGCCGCCACGATGCCTGGTACTCGATCAGCACCCTGGAGAAGAACTCGTCGAGAAGCAGATTCGTGAGCTTGGGATTCTTGTCATAGGCTTCTTTGATCTTCCCCAGGAAGCGGCTACGGATGATGCAGCCGCCGCGCCACATCAGGGCAATGCCACCGAAGTTGAGATTCCAGCCATACTCCCTGGCCGCTTCGCGGAGCAGCATGTACCCCTGCGCGTAGGAAATGATCTTGGAGCAGTAAAGGGCTCGCCGCACGTCCTCGATGAAGGCCGCGCGATCTTGCTCGGCCGAGTATGCTGGCCCGGGCAGCACGCCGGAGGCTGACACCCGCTCATCCTTGAGCGCGGAAAGGGTGCGAGCGAAGACCGCTTCGGCGATGAGCGTGACCGGCATGCCGAGGTCGAGGGCACCGACGACGGTCCACTTGCCAGTGCCCTTCTGGCCCGCTGTGTCCAGTATCTTGTCTATGACGGGTAATCCGTCTTCATCCTTCTTGGCGAGGATCTGGCTGGTGATGTCGATCAAGTAGCTGTCCAGCTCTCCCCTGTTCCACTCCGCAAATACCTCGTGCAGCTCGTCGGCAGTGAGGGCGAGACCGTCCCGCAGTAGCTGGTACGCCTCACATATGAGCTGCATGTCGCCGTACTCGATGCCGTTGTGGACCATTTTGACGAAGTGGCCGGCGCCGTTCTCGCCAACCCATTCGCAGCAGGGCGAGCCGTCGTCGACTTTGGCCGCGATGGCCTGGAAGATCTCCTTTACATGCGGCCAGGCCGCCGGGTTCCCACCAGGCATGATGGAAGGTCCATGCCGTGCGCCCTCCTCGCCGCCGGAGACGCCGGTCCCGATGTACAGTATGCCCTTCTCCGCGAGGGTTCTGGTCCGCCGGTCGGTGTCCGGGAAGTGCGAGTTGCCGCCGTCGATGATGATGTCGCCCCTTTCGAGGTGCGGCAGGAGGCTCTCGATCGTCGCGTCCACCGCAGCTCCGGCCTGAACCATCAACATCACCCGGCGGGGGCGCTTCAGCAGTTGGGTCAGCTCGGCCAGGGAGTGGGCACCCACCACCTGTGTACCAGCGGCCTCGTTGGCGAGGAACTCATCCACCTTGGAGACGGTTCGATTGAAGACGGCCACCCTGTAGCCGTGGTCGTCCATGTTCAGGGCCAGGTTCTGGCCCATAACCGCCAGACCGATCAGTCCGATGTCACAAGTTGCGTTTTGCATTGCCTGTCCTCACTGACTCGTTCGCTGCCCCCAACAGACCGGAAGCACCCCCATTATATCCAATGTCCCACTCCGATGTACCTGGCCGGAGGATGAACCTAGACTCCCGAGGTCTCCAAAACCTCGGGAATCTGGACTTTGACCTCAGGGTCTCGCCGTCAGGGCCCTGGTCCTCGAATTGCTGGCACAATTACCAGGGAGTCACAGAGGAAACCTGAATGGAGGTACCAAGATGGAGATAGCTTTTGTTGGGCTCGGCCGGATGGGTGGCAACATGGTCAAGCGGCTGCTAGAGCGCGGCGAACACAGGGTCGTGGCGTTCGATCCAAACCCCGCTGCCGTCAAGGAGGCCGTCGAGGCCGGGGCGACTGGAGCGGATTCGCTGGATGCGCTCGTAGCTGCCCTTCAGCCGCCGCGGGCCATCTGGATGATGGTTCCAGCGGGGCCAGCGGTTGATGAGACGCTGCGAAGCCTGGCGGGGCTCTGCGCGCGCGGTGACCTGTTCATCGACGGGGGGAACTCCTTCTACAAGGACTCGATCCGCCGGGCTGACGAGATGGTTGCACGTGGCTACGAGATGATGGACGTCGGCACCAGCGGCGGCATCTGGGGGCTGGAAGTTGGCTACTGCATGATGATTGGCGGGAGCTTGAAGTCCTTCCTTCGGATCGAGCCCGCCCTTCGTACCCTTGCCCCTGAGGGAGGATACGCCCATGTGGGACCTAACGGCGCCGGCCACTTTTCCAAGATGGTCCACAACGGCGTCGAGTATGGAATGATGCAGGCGTACGCGGAGGGTTTCGCCATACTGCAGGGCTCGCAGTTCCAGTACGACATGCATACCCTCGCCTCGCTCTGGAATCACGGCAGCGTTATTCGCTCCTGGCTGCTGGAACTGGCGGAAGATGCTTTCTCCAAGGACCCGAAGTTGGAGCAGGTGGCAGGGTACGTCGAGGACACCGGCGAGGGGCGGTGGACAGTGGAGGCAGCCGTCGAGGAGGCGGTACCCGCGCCGGTGATAGCCGAGGCCCTCTTCGATCGGTTCCGCTCACGACAAGCGGAGAGCTTCGGGGACAAGGTGCTTGCTGTGCTGCGGAAGGAGTTCGGGGGGCACGCCATTCGGACGAAGTGATGCGGCGGATTTGGAGTGCGTGTGCGTCAGCACCGCTTTCTGGTAAGCGCGTGAGCGCCGTAGGTGCGGCCACCCATCACGGCGCTCAC
>JAJYKO010000258.1 GCA_021788565.1 Chloroflexota bacterium | reverse complement strand
GGATACCGTCCTTCTCGGCGGCGTCCAGGAGGTCGATGGTCGCTCCCCCGCCTGGTATCCCGAAGATATACTGGATGCCTTCGCGCTTTAGCATGGTGGAGATCAACTCGACGACCGTGGCCATGAAGTCCTCCTCAGTTCAGACGAGACAGCACGTCAACAAGCCGACCGGATCAGGACATGCTCAGAAGCGTGCTCAGCGTGACGCAGTGTATACAATATGCAAAGCTGGAGTATAATGCTCTCGGTGGGTTTGTCAAGGCCGCTGCTACTCGCCAGCCAGGGTCTACTAATGGCAGCTGGGGACCGCATCTTGGGAGGCAAGCTAGATTGGCAAGCGACTTGGAGTTCATGGACCGCATCGAGGGACCGAGATCCACCGTCGACCAGGTTGCTCGCCGGATTCGGGAGGCAGTCCTGTCGGGCCACCTTGCACCTGGTACTCGCCTCAAGGAGAGTCAGCTTGCCGAGCAGTTGGGGGTGAGTCGCATACCGATTCGCGAGGCTCTCTCTCGCCTCGAAGCTGAGGGGTTCATCAAGCGTGTACCCTATCGCGGCGCTATGGTGGCCAGGCTCACCGCCGAGCAGGTGAAAGAGTCCTTCATGCTACGCTCCCTCCTGGAAGGGCATGCCGCGAAGCTCGCTACCCCGAAGCTGTCCAAGAAGGACGTGGCCAAACTCCGACGACTGATCACCCAGATCGACGAGTGCGCGCGCGATGGCCGCGAAGAGGATCTCCCCTCTTTGCATCGGGTGTTCCACTCGACCATTTACTCTCAGTGCGGGTCTGCCAAGCTGATCTCCTGGATAGAGGAGTTGTACAGCCAGTTTCCGAAGAAGTGGACCCGAACCTTGCGGCTGATAGAGCCGGTCGACGAGTATGCCCGCATCGTCGATGCCATAGAGGCGAAGGATGCGGACCTGGCCGGCCAGTTGATGAGCGAGCACCTTCTCAACGGTAGTCAAGTTCAGACCGAATACTACGCCAAGATGTTCTCGGAAACCGGCTGAGGCTCGGGCTGACTTGTGATGTGAGCCCGCTCAAACCATGGAACTGACAGGATGATGTTACCTTGAGGCTAATGTGATGAAAGTAATCGTTCCCGACTACATGGTGGACGACCTGCTGCCCCAGCTGAGGGCTGTTGATCCCACGGTCGAACTGCTCGCCATCCATGCGGACGGAAGCCTCGGCGGCGACGCATCAGACGCCGAAGTCCTCTTCAAGTTCCATCCGAGCTCCCGCTTCGGCGTGACCTTCGGCCCGAAGGACTGGAGTGCGCTCCTCCGAAACACCCCTAACCTTCGCTGGCTCCACAGTGGATCTGCTGGAGTCGAGAGCGTGCTGGTCCCCGAGGTAACGGAAGGCGACGTTACCCTCACGAACGGCGCAGGCGGACCTAAGCGCGCCATCGCCGAGACCGTGCTTGCCTTCATTCTGGCCGATGCCAAGGCGCTCCATTCGCACTACGACAACCAGAAGGCCCGGGAATGGAAGTACCTCCCCCATCGGGAGCTGTCCGGACTTACCCTGGCCATACTTGGGCTGGGAAAGACGGGCCTGGAGGTGGCAAAGCTCTGCAAGGCGATGGAGATGAGGGTAATCGGGACCAAGCGGTCGGTGTCCGGGACCTCGCTGTCCCACGTGGACGAACTGTTCCCGGCGAGCAAGCAGGACGAGTGTGTAGCCCACGCAGACTACGTGGCCGTCTGCGCGGCCTTAACGCATGAAACCGAGGGAATGGTCAACGCCTCCACATTCCGGGCCATGAAACCGAATGCGATCCTGATTAACGTCGCGAGAGGACCCGTCGTAAACGAGGATGATCTAATCGAAGCGCTTAAGACCAACCGGATTCGCGGGGCTTGCCTCGACGTCTTCGATATCGAGCCGCTTCCTCCGGAGAGCCGCTTCTTCGACCTTCCGAACGTAATCGTCATGCCCCACAACTCTCCGGCATCCCAGAACCTGTTCAACCATATGCAGGACATCTTCGTCGAGAACTTCCGCCGCTACTGTTCCGGCCAGCCGTTGCTGAACGTCGTGGATAAGTGGGCAGGCTACTGAATACGTCGCGAGGTGACTCAAATGGCTTCTGGATGTTCGGGACAGTATGCGTCCAGGATGCGCTGGACGATGCCCGTGGTGGAGCGGTCCTCGTGGTAGGGGAGTAGCCTCACCTGCCCGCCATATGCCTCCACCACCCGAGCCTCCGGCAGCTTCTCTGGCGTGTAGTCCCCACCCTTCACGTAGACTTCTGGCTTCAACTCCCCCACAATCGCCTCGGCCGTCCTCTCCGGAAAGACCACCACGTAATCCACCATTTCCAGGGCCGCCATCACCTCCGCTCGGTCGCCCTCCGGCACTATCGGACGACCTGGCCCCTTGCGCTCGGCCACCGAGGCGTCACCACTCAGTCCCACAACAAGCACGTCTCCCAGTGAGGCAGCCTCTCGCAGGTACCGCACGTGACCTGTGTGCAGTAGATCGAAGTCCCCATTGGTGAAGACCGCCCTCTTGCCTCCGGCTCGCAAGGCTGCGAGCCGGGATGCCAAATCCCCGCGCCCCATCACTTTGCTCTCCATATCACCACTTCGCCTCCTCTGAGCTCCGGCTCTATCATAGCGGACGGCCCGAAATGCATCGATGCTTAGGATTTACTTAAATATTGGTCGAACGGCCTCAGCAAATCTTAAGCATTCCCTCAGGATGCTGGAAGGAACCCGTCAGTGAGCCGTAAGGCGGAGTCCTAAAAGTCAAGATAACCTTCTAACGAGATTCCGACTCAGTTGACCACAGAGCGCCAGAGCGCCGCGATAAGGATGGAGGAACATGGCTAGACGGATGCCACTGATTGTGTCCTCTGCCAGCGTCTTGATAGTCCTCTTCTACCTGGCCGAGGACCGTAACTACCCGATCGGCTCCCTCAGTCACCCGGGGCCTGGATTGTACCCTATGCTGGTCGGGGCGATGCTGCTGATCGCCACCTCGATGACCGTGGTAGAGGCCGTCAAGGGCACGAACCAGGCCGGGGTCTCCTTCGAGTGGCCCCACGGCATCGGCCGCTGGCGGGTCATCACGGTGGTGCTGGCGGCCCTGGGCTACACCCTTCTCCTTGACAGGTTGGGGGACCTGGTGGTGGGGTTCCTGGCGGCGCTGGTAGTTGGGTGGGTTATGGGCCTGAAGAGCGTCTGGAAGGCCGTCGTCGTCGCACTCGTGCTGGCGGGTCTTTTCCACCTGATCTTCGCCAACTTCCTCGGGGTTCCCCTGCCACAGGGGACGCTCTTCGAGGGCTAGAGGTAAATAGATGGATCCTATCCAGGGGCTGATGTATGGCTTCGGCGTCGCCCTGACTCCCGAGAACTTCCTGGCGGCGCTGTTCGGCGCCCTCCTCGGCACCGCCGTCGGCATCTTACCGGGCATGGGCCCCACCGTCGTCATGGCCCTCCTTCTGGTTCCCACCATGAACATGAAGGTGGAGACCGGGCTCATCATGCTGGGAGCCATCTACTACGGCACCCAGTATGGCGACTCCATGACCGCCATCCTGATGAACGTCCCCAGCGAGGCCCCGTCTGTGGTCATCGGAATAGACGGTTATCAGATAGCCAGGAAGGGAAGGGCGGGTGCAGCCCTCGCTACCGCGGCAGTCGGCTCCTTCATAGGGGCGACCATAGGCCTGATTGGGCTGACGCTGATCGCGGGCCCGGTCAGCCAGGCCGCCCTCGCCTTCGGGCCTCCCGAGTACTTCGCCATCACCGTTGTCGGGCTCTTCGTGCTCTCCAAGATCTCGTCCGCCTCCCTCTCCAAGGGGCTCGTGGCCCTGGGGATCGGGCTCGCCCTCACGACGGTGGGCATCGAGCCCTTAAGCGGCATGCCCAGATATACCTTCGGCAACACGGACCTGTTGCTGGGGGTAGACCTGATCCCTGTGGTGATGGGGATAATCGGCATGGCCGAGATGATCGAGATCGCCTCTAAGAACGCGGGACTGCCCAAAGCAGCCAGCATCAACTATCGGGACCTGATGCCCACCCGCAAGGAGTGGAAGAAGGCCATTCCCGCCAGCCTGCGGGGCTCGGTCCTCGGCTTCTTCATGGGACTCCTACCCGGGCCCACCATGGCCCTGTCCACCTTCGCGTCATATCGATTGGAGAAGAGGCTGGCACCCGAGGAGGTCGGGCACGGGGCAGTCCAGGCGGTCGCGGGACCCAAGTCGGCCGACGATGGCTCCATCAGCGGCACCCTGGTGCCCCTTATGGCCCTGGGCATCCCCTTCACGGCCGTGACCGCGGTCTTGTTCGCGGGGCTCCTGCTCCACGGCGTTACCCCCGGACCCACCCTGATCACCGAGCGCCCTGAGATCTTCTGGGGGATGGTGGCGGCCATGTACATTGGCAACGTGGCGCTCCTCGTGCTGAACTTCCCGCTGGTTGGGATGTGGACCAGTATCCTGAGGATACCCCAGCCGATTCTCTCGGCGATGCTGGTCGTGCTGATGATGATCGGCACCTACAGCCTGCGCAACAGCACCCTGGACGAGTTGGTCCTGGTTCTGGCGGGTGTGCTGGGCTACATCATGAAGCAGATGAACTACGAGCGCACGCTGCTGATCCTGGGGATGGTGCTGGGACCGATGCTGGAGGCCAACTTCGGCCGCAGTCTGGAGATGAGCGATGGCGACCTGTCGGTCTTCGTCACCCGCCCGATCCCGGATGTCCTGTGGGTCATCCTGGCGCTGGTCCTACTCGGGCCACCGATCCTGAATGCGATCACAGGCCGCCGCGCCGGCGCCGCTGGGGTAAAGGCACAGGAGCCTGGTTCCATCCTGTGAAGTGCGCCCCCGCGTCCCCGAGGCATCACGTTGAATAGGAGGTGAGGATCACCTGCGCCCTCGAGCGTTAGCCCTGAAGCAGACCGGGCGCATGTGGATGACAAACGAAGAGCAGAAGCCCGGCGATAGGAAACCATCCCTGGGTCCATGGTTGTGTCTTGACGTCTGAGGCATTCCCTTTCACTAGAAATCGTTTAAAGAAAAGGGAGAGGTAACCATGATCCGTCGCTACAGGTTGGTCCTTTTCGTCGTCTCCCTGGCAACCCTGCTGGTCGGCACGATGGCGTGTTCCGCCTCGACATCCCCCGCCAAACCGGCAGCCGCCGGAGGGGCAGCCGCCGCGCCGGCGGCCGCGTCCTCCAATTCCGCCTCCGCACCTGCGGCAGCCGCCCCCACCTCCGCACCTGCCGCGGCTCAGCCTGCTACTGACTGGCCCACGAAGCCGATTACCCTGATCGTCCCATGGCCCGCGGGCGGTGATACCGACGTTCCCATGCGCGTCGTAGCGGATTTCATGACCAAGGAGTTGGGGCAACCCGTCCTGGTTAAGGACGTCGAAGGTGGCAGCGGCACCACCGGAACCCGCCAGGCGAAAGACGCCAAACCGGATGGCTATACGCTGCTGTCAATCCACGATCACGTCTTCATCAACAAGGCTCTGGGACTCGTGGACTACGACTGGAACGCCTTCGAGCCCGTCGCGTTCATCGTGTCCTCTCCCGAGTTCATGTTGACCGAGGCAAGCCAGCCCTGGAACAACATGAAGGACCTGATCGCCGATGCTAAGAAGAGGCCGGGGCAAATCACCGCTGGGGTAACCTTCGGCTCCACAGCCCAGATGCACATCGAGATGTTGCAGTACAAGGCCGGCGTGAAGTTCAAGGAAGTCGGCTACGATGGGACTGCACAACGGGTAACGGCAGTTCTCGGCAAGCACTTGGATATTGGGGCGTCTCCCCTCAGCTCGGCCCTGGCGCAGTGGAAGGCGAAACGAGTGAAGGTGCTGGGGTTCGCGAACGACACTCGCGATCCGAGGCTACCCGACGTTGCCACGTATAAGGAACAGGGCATAGACATGACCTGGGGGACCAACCGCGGCTGGGTGGCCCCGAAGGGCACCCCAATGCCGATCATCCTCAAGATCGAAGCTGCCCTGAAGAAGGTCTCCGAGAACCCTGCCTTCAAGAAGAAGATTGAGGACGAGATGGGCAGCGTCGTCAAGTTCATGCCGCACGATCAGTACGCACAGTACCTCCAGCAGGCCGACACCGAGGTCCAGAAGGTAATCAAAGAAACCGGAATGACCGCGAAGCAGTAGGTAGCTTGCTGAGCGGGCGTTGCGCTATGTGTGCTACCGCTAGCGCAACGCCCGCTGAGGCTGGGGTTGAGGTGAGTACATGAACCCATTCGAGGGGCTAGCATACGGCTTCAGTATCGCGCTCACTCCGGAGAACTTCCTGGCGGCGATGTTCGGTGCCCTCCTCGGCACCGCCGTCGGCATCCTACCAGGCATGGGTCCCACCGTGGTACTCGCCATCCTTCTCATTCCCACCATGAGCATGAAGGTTGAGACCGGCCTCATCATGCTCGGAGGCATCTACTACGGCACCCAGTACGGCGACTCGATGACCGCCATCTTGATGAACGTGCCCAGCGAGGCCCCATCTGTGGTCATCGGAATAGACGGCTACCAGATCGCCAGGAAGGGAAGGGCGGGTGCAGCCCTCGCAATAGCCGCGGTCGGCTCCTTCATAGGGGCGACGATTGGCCTGGTTGGATTGACGCTGATCGCGGGTCCACTAAGTCAGGCTGCCCTAGCCTTCGGCCCTCCCGAGTACTTCGCCATCACCGTAGTTGGTCTGGTAGTGCTTTCTAAGGTCTCCAGCGCCTCGTTTTCGAAGGGCATGGTGGCTCTGGGCATTGGCCTCGCCCTCACCACCATTGGGATGGAGCCATTCGGCGGCACTGAGCGCTATACCTTTGGCGACCCCGACCTGGTACTGGGGGTCGACCTGGTCCCGATGGTGATGGGTCTCGTAGGCATGGCCGAGATGCTGGATCTGGCCTCCAAGAATCTGGGACTGCCCCAAGCTCCACGGATCAGCTATCGAGATCTAATGCCAACCCGACAGGAATGGAAGAAGGCGATACCGGCCAGTCTGCGGGGCTCCGTACTCGGCTTCTTGATGGGCCTCCTGCCCGGGCCGACTATGACACTCTCCACCTTCGCATCCTACAGGCTGGAGCGCAGGCTCGCACCAGGCGAGGTCGGGCATGGGGCAGTCCAGGCAGTAGCGGGACCCAAGTCGGCCGACGATGGCTCCATCAGCGGCACCCTGGTGCCCCTTATGGCCCTGGGCATCCCCTTTACGGCAGTGACCGCGGTGCTATTTGCCGGACTGATGCTCCACGGTGTTACCCCCGGGCCTAATCTGATCTTCGACAATCCCGAGATCTTCTGGAGCCTTGTGGCGGCTATGAACTTGA
>JAJYKO010000257.1 GCA_021788565.1 Chloroflexota bacterium | reverse complement strand
CAACCCGTAGGGCGGGGCGCTCTGCCCCGCCGCGCCGTTCCAGCGTGCGGGTACGGCGCCCCGCCTCTACAACGATTGCCACTGTAGGGGCGACGGCCCTGCCGGCCCGTCTGGGCGGCCAGAGCCGGCCGCCCCTACCTAGCACTGGAGAAACTATGGCGCAACCTGCGAACCGGTCGCCTGAAGGCGACCTCGCCATCGAGACCACCCACCTCCGCAAGGAGTTCGGGCGCAAGGTGGCCGTGCAGGACCTCACCCTGCAGGTGCCGCGGGGCGAAGTCTTCGGCTTCCTGGGCCCCAACGGCGCAGGCAAGACCACCGCCGTAAAAATGCTGATGGGCCTGGTTCACCCCACGTCCGGCAGCGCCAAACTGCTCGGCCTGCGACCCGACGACCTGCGGGCCAAGGCGAAGGTCGGCTTCCTCCCCGAGCTGTTCCGCTTCCACGAGTGGCTGACCGCGGAGGAGTTCCTGGATTTTCACGGCCAGCTCTACGGCATGCCGACGGACAAGCGCCAGAAGCGCGTCCCCGAGGTGCTGGAGCTCGTCGGGCTGCGGGATGAGGCGAAGTACCGGTTGGGCACGTTCTCCAAAGGTATGCAGCAGCGTATCGGCATCGGCCAGGCGATCCTTAACGACCCCGAGGTGGTTCTCCTCGACGAGCCCACCTCCGCCCTGGACCCTATCGGTCGCCGTGACGTTCGGGATCTGATCCACTTTCTCAAGAGCGAGGGCAGGACGGTCTTCCTGAACTCCCACCTTCTATCCGAGATCGAGCTGGTCTGCGACCGGGTCGCCATCATCGACAGGGGCAAGGTAATCGCCACCGGCCGGCTCCAGGAACTGCTGGCCGCTGGCCGAGAGATCGAGGCGGAAGTCGCCGACGTGAGTCCTGCCGCCGTGAGCGCGCTGCAGCGGTTCAGCCAATCCGTCGAGCTGACGGACGGGCACATTCGCATGACAGTTCCCGATCGGGAGAGCATACCGCGGGTGGCGGAGGTGCTGGTGCAGCATGGGGCCAGGGTCTACTCCATGAGTCCCCGCGGCTCCCTGGAGGACCTCTTCATTCACGTGATCGAGGAGGAGGAAAGCCGCGAATGAAGATGTTGTTGATGGCCCGGTTCACCATAAGGGAGGCGCTCCACAAGCGGGTCGTGCACGGCGTGCTCGCCCTCACGGTGGCCTTCGTGCTCCTCTTTGCCCTGGGGGTCTGGTTCGCTTACCGCGAGACCAGCAACTTCATGGACCTGACCGTGAGGGAGATATCCATCCGGCGGATGTGGTCCGTGCAGTTCACCCTCCTCGGGATGAACGCCGTCAGCGGCATCGGCGCGCTGCTGGCCATCTTCCTATCGGTCGGAACCATCTCCTCGGAGGTCGAGGGGGGAACCCTTCACTCCATCGTTCCCAAACCGCTGACTCGGCGCGACATCCTGCTGGGCAAATGGCTCGGCTTCGCCGTTACCCTCTCGATCTACGTGTTCGCGCTGTCGATGCTGGTCATCAGCATCGTCGGTTTCTTCAGCCAGTCCTGGGCCAACAACTTTGTAGTAGCTGCTCTGCCCCTCGTGCTCCAATCGGTCTTGCTTCTCTCGCTCTCGATCCTCGGCACCACTTTCCTGCCAACTGTTGCCAACGGCGTGATCGTGTTTGGCCTCTACTCTATCGCGACCATGGCCGGATTCGTGGAGCAGCTCGGCTCGCTCCTCAACAACAACTCGATGATCAATATCGGCATCGTGACCTCGCTGATCATCCCCTCGGATGCCATGGGCAAGCTGACCGCTTCGATCCTTCAGGAAGGAACAACCTACGCCGAGCGGCTGGGACCGTTCGTCGTCAACTCCGTGCCTTCCGTCTGGATGGTTGTGTACGCCATCTTCTACATGATCGTGGTGTTGCTCGTAGCCCAGCACGTCTTCGCGTCTCGGGACCTGTAAGTTCGGCACACGCTACGCCCGGCCTCCCATCTGGCTGTGCACCCGCGCGGTTTGCTCGATGGAGGCGGCTTCAGAGGGCAGCACGTGCACCGAGTCCTTCGGGATAGCGACCAGGCACCCATCTCCAGGACGAAGCCTGTTGCGCTCCCACCACCAGACGGGGCTCAGCACCTGCATCGTCGGCCCGTCGGCACCACCTACGGCGACCTGAACGGCATAGAGGTGACCCTGACTTTCCACGGACCGCACAGTGCCCTCGACCAGCTCCTCGTAGTCCTCCACCAGTTCCGCCAGACAGACGAACCGCGCATACTCGGAGCGAATTGCCACCAGGACCTTTGTTCCAGGCACCAACATCCCTCTCGGAGCCCACAGCCTCACCCTGTCGCCTATCGCTATTCGGCAGCTATCTATTCCCGACTCCACCACCCGACCGGATAGGAGGTTCCTGGCTCCTGTGAGGCGGGCGACCTCCGCGGTGGTGGGTCGTTGGAACACTTCCTCAGGCGAGCCAACCTGTAGCACTCGTCCTCCCTGATAGACGGCGACGGTCTGAGCCATAACGTGGGTTTCTGCGACGCCGTGGGTGACAAACACGATGCCCACTCCCAACTCCCTGTGCACGTCGCACAGATCCGTGCGCAGGGCGTCCCTGAGAGGCGCATCCAGGGCAGAGAAAGGCTCGTCGAGCAGTAGGAGTCGGGGACGGACGGCTAGGGCTCGGGCTAGAGCTACTCTCTGCTGCTGACCGCCGGACAGCTCCCTCGGGTGCCGCTTCTCCAGGCCGCCGAGGTGAAGCATCTCCAACAGCTGTCCAACCTTCACGACGTTCTGCGGACAATCCGGACGCCGAAGCCCGAAGGCGATGTTTTCGCTGACGGTCATGTGAGGGAAGAGGGCGTAGTTCTGGGGGACGTAACCCACCTGGCGCTTCTGCGGCGGCACGTCGATCCCGAGACGGTTGTCGTACAGAACGTCGTCATCGACGGCAATGCGGCCGCTGTCGGGGCGAACGATGCCGGCGAGGCACTGGAGGGTCAGGCTCTTGCCGGCACCAGACGGACCGAAGAGGACGAGGATTCCGGACTGGCATTTCAGCTCAACTTGCAGGCGAAAGCCGTCCAGCTGCTTGTTCAGCTCGACATCAAGGCGCATAGGTGGATCTTCCAGATCTGCTGATCGACGCCTTCAGTATAGCGAGGGCAGCGAGAGAAAGCACGACCAGCGGAAGCGCCAGAGTCATGGCCACCCAAGCGTCATGCCCAGCCTGTCGTGTCGGGAATAGGCCAGCAAGCGGCTCCCGCGGGCGTAGCCCACGGCAGTGATGCCCATCTCTTTTGCGAGGCGTACCGCCCGCTCAGTCGCCGAGTTGAGCGAAACGGCGACGGGCACGTTCATCTTGCCTGCCTTCAGCATCATCTCGGATGACAGCCTGCCAGTCGAGATGAGCATCTTCCCATCCGTCCTTATGTTCCTGAACAGGCACTCCCCCCAGATCTTGTCCAGCGTGTTGTGCCTGCCCACATCCTCGGACACCACGAGGAGTTGCTCGCCGTCGGCCAACGCGGAATTGTGAGTGCCTCGCCGTTTTCCTGTTCCATCGTGGTAAATCAGCAATTGCCGCATACAGCTAAGAATCTGGCGGGGCTCGACGCGACAATCAGCAGTCACGGGCAGGGGTGAGCTGCCGCTGTCGAAGGTTACTCCACCTCCACACCCCGAGGTGAGGATGCGTTTCTGCTGGATGGCCTTACGCGGAGAGATAAGCCGCACGTCCACCGTCTGCTCCTGATCGCAAACCCTCATCATGGCGATGTCGTCGAGTTTGCGGATGATCCCCTCGGAGCGAAGGAATCCTATCACCAGGAACGATAGCTTGTCTGGTGTGCACATCATGGTGGCAAGCTCTTCGCGATCCACGTAGACAGTTACCGGCGTTTCCCTTGGGGGTGTGCCGTCGCTGGGCGTCCAGCCCTTGCCCTCCGACCATTCGTATACTCCGTTCGAGCACTGATTAAGGATCGGCGCTGTCTCAATCAGCACGGCCATGAGAGTCTCCATTCTCACCCGGCCTCTGGAGTCGGGACCGGCCTGTAGTCCCGACTCCAGCCGGAGGGTAGGTACCTCGCCGACTTCGTTTCCAGGATAGTGTCCGGCGAGCTCAAGGACGGCGATATCTTGCTGCCTCTCGAAGAGCTAGCTGCAGATCAACAGGTGACCCTGACTTCGGCAGCTGGAGCGGTGGACCTGTTGTCCACTATGGAGCTCGTCGAGATCAGGGGCGAGAGCGGCCCGATAGTCACTGTTGCCAAGGCCCTGGAGTCTACTGAAAGACTCCGGCTCGTCCACACCGTAAACGGCTCTCTGGCAGCCAGGCTCATGATCACGCTTCTCTACATCGAGCTGCCCCTGGCATCTCTAGCGGCACTCAACGCTACGGAGGAGAACCTGGGCGACTTCAGAGATTCGCTTCGGCGGATGGCTTACGCCCTGGACGCCGCATGGGGAGATTGCATCATTCTGGACAACCAGTTCCACATCCTTGTGGGACAAGCGTCGAGGATGGACACCTTTGCGCGCATGGCCGAATCGATCCGCGTCTTTCTGACCGAGCCCCGCTCGAGCCTGCAAGTCGTGCATTCACGGGACCTTCGCGCCATCCTGGACCACCACACTGCCCTGTATCAAGCCATCAGGGACAAGCGCCCAGGGGCGAGCTACGACCTCATGCAGGCGCACATCTCTCATTGGATGGGGTGCAATGTGGGGTTGATTGGCGGACTCAGCCGGCTCCGCGCCGGCGGGGAAGGGGAGAAAAGACCCCGCAGAGCCCTTCGTAGCCCTCTCACGAAGAGTTCTTAGTAAGGTTCCGCCAACAATCCAGGCGATACCTTATTCCCGCGCGGTTGAAACCGCCGGCTCTCCAGCCTCGCAAAACCCGCCTTCGCGGGTTAGGGATAGTCCGCGCGCGCGGACTTCGCCACAGGATGCAGCCGGCGACTTCCAGTCGCGCGGATGGCTCTACCGCTCTCTCCCCTTCATGGCGGGTTCATGTTATGCTACTGGCACCTTTGTTCCAGCGGGAACACTGAAACCGTCTTCACAAGGTGGGTGAATGGCGCGCTAAGGTGCGCGAGAGACGCCGCAGTCTGTCGAACGAGTTTGTCTAGCTGAGCCATTAAGTCTCTAAGGAGCGAGGAAAGATGGGCACAGAGACGGAAGCGACGGCTGCCGGCGGGGGAGTGATCTCGGATCTCCTGGTGGAGGAGCGCACTTTCGAGCCGCCGGAGCAGTTTGTCCGCAAGGCCACGCTGAAAGATCCTCAGATTCGCGAGAAGGCGGCCGCCGACCCCGAGGCGTTCTGGGCAGGTTTCGCGGAGGAGATCACCTGGTTCAAGAAGTGGGACAGGGTCCTGGACTGGGATCCGCCCCATGCCCAGTGGTTCGTGGGTGGTAAGCTGAATGCCGCCTACAACTGCGTGGATCGGCACGTAATGGATGGCAAGCGAAACAAGGCGGCCATCATCTGGGAGGGCGAGCCAGGCGACCGGAGGGTCCTGACCTACTGGGACCTCTACAGGCAGGTGAACAAACTTGCCTGCGGCATGAAGCAGCTGGGCATCAAGAAGGGCGACAGGGTCGCCATCTACATGCCGATGGTACCAGAGGCCGTGGTGGCGATGCTCGCGTGCGCCCGTATTGGCGCCGTCCACTCGGTGGTCTTCGGGGGGTTCTCCGCTGAAGCGCTCCGCGATCGAATCAACGACGCTCAGGCCAAGCTACTCATCACGGCCGACGGCGGCTATCGCCGTGGCGGCCTGATCCCCCTCAAGCACGACGCAGACTACGCACTCCGGGAGTGTCCCACCGTCCAGAACGTCATTATCGTGCGGCGTGGCGATTTCCCACTTCGAGTCGTCGAGGGGCGCGACCGCTGGTACCACCGCATCATTCAGAACGCCGACGGCAACTGCCCCTACGAGGAGATGGACTCGGGGGACACACTCTTCACTCTCTACACCTCCGGAACTACCGGTAAGCCCAAGGGGATCGTGCACACCACCGGCGGCTACATGACCGGCGTCTACGCCACCACGAAGTGGGTCTTCGATCTGAAGGAGGACGACATCTTCTGGTGCACCGCCGACATAGGCTGGGTTACAGGACACTCCTACATCGTCTACGGTCCTCTGGCTATGGGTGCCACCATCGTAATGTACGAGGGCGCACCCGATTGGCCGGACCGGGACCGCTACTGGGAGATCATCGAGAACAACGCGGTGTCGGTGCTGTACACGGCTCCTACCGCGATTCGTGCCTTCATGCGCTGGGGCGAGCAGTATCCTCAAGCCCACGACCTCTCCAGCCTGCGCCTCCTGGGCAGCGTCGGCGAGCCGATCAACCCGGAAGCCTGGATGTGGTACTACAAGAATATCGGCAAGGAGCGGTGCCCCGTGGTGGACACCTGGTGGCAGACCGAGACCGGAATGATCATGAGCACGACCCTGCCGGGGATCGACATCATGAAGCCCGGCTTCTCAGGGAAGCCGTTCCCAGGGGTTGACGCCAAGGTGGTCGACGAGCAGGGCCGTGAGGTTGGAAATGGCGGCGGCTACATTGCTGTCACCAAGCCGTGGCCGGCGATGATGAAGACCATCTGGGGCGACGACGAGCGCTACAGGGAGACCTACTGGTCGAGGTGGCCGGACGTCTACTTCCCGGCCGATGGAGCCAAGTACGACAAGGACAAATACATTCTGTTCTTGGGTCGTGTGGACGACGTGCTGAACGTCGCGGGCCACCGAATCGGGACGATGGAGGTCGAGAGCGCGCTGGTCGACCATCCAAAGGTGGCGGAGGCTGCCGTCGTTGGCATTACCCATCCTCTCAAGGGGCAGGCGATCGCTGCCTTCGTCACTCCGAAGGAGGGCGTGGTTGCCGATCGGGACCTGATCGACGATCTGAAAGACCACGTGGTCACGAAGATCGGCGCGATCGCGCGGCCCGAGACTATCATCATTTCCGCCGAGCTGCCAAAGACCAGGAGTGGAAAAATCATGAGGCGGCTGCTGCGGGACGTAGCGGAGGGGCGTGTGCTTGGGGACACGACCACTCTCACCGATCCCGCGGTGGTGGCGCAGCTGAAGCAGCAGTACGAGGGGACCGAGTCGTAGAGCGCTGATTTGGAGTGCGGCACGTCAGTGCCGCTTTTGCCCGGGCGCGTGAGCGCAGTCCTTTGGACCCGCCGTCGGGACCGGGGATGGCGGCGACCCTTCGGGGGCGCGGGGCGGCGCTGACGCGCCTTGCCGTGCCGTCCGGGTAAAGCGGTGCTGACGCACGCGCACTCCAAATCGCACGCCGAGAGCCGTCAGGCCGTATAATGAGGGTA
>JAJYKO010000256.1 GCA_021788565.1 Chloroflexota bacterium | reverse complement strand
CTCCGGCTTGATGCACCGGAAGCCGGGCACCTGATTCAACAGCTCCGTGATCAGGTCTCGCCGCTGCTGGTACTCGGCGACCATCTCGGTGATGAAGTCCTGCTCGGCCTCCAGCGCCGTTACAGCGCCGCTCTGCAGCATCGTCGGCGCGCACGCGGCGATAATCTGGTGCACCTTCATCATGCCCTGAATCAGCGCGGGATGGGCAGCCGCGTACCCCAGCCGCCAACCGGTCATGGCGTAAGCCTTCGAGAAGGAGTTGACGGTTACCGTCCTGTCCTTCATCCCCGGGAGGCTCGCGAAGCTGGTTGCGCGGCGCCCATCGTACACGATGGTGTCGTACACCTCGTCCGAGATCACCAGCAGATCGTGTCGCTCCGCCAATTCGGCGAATCCGGTCAGCACCTCCTTCGGAAGGAGCTGGCCGGTGGGGTTACCGGGGGAATTTACGATCAGCAGCCTGGTCCTCGGGGTAATCACGGCCTCTACCTCCGCGAGGTCCGGATAGAAGCCGTTCTCTATTCGCAGCGGGTAAGGCAGCGGCCTGGCGTCGCACAGAGTGGTCAGGGAGGAATAGACCATGAAACCTGGATCCGGCAGCAGCACCTCATCCCCAGGGTTCAGGGAAGCAGCCATAGCCAGATATATCGCCTCGACGCCGCCGATGGTGACTATCACCTCCTCGCGCGCGTCCACGGCCAGACCGTTTACCCTGGCCAGCCTGGCGGCGATGGCTTCCCTCAGCCTGTCCTCCCCCAGGTTCGACGAGTAGTGAGTCTCGCCCCTATCCAGGGCCTCCTTTGCTGCCGCACGGATGTGGACTGGCGTGTCGAAGTCCGGCTCGCCCACCGCGAGGCTTATGACTCCTGGCTGCTTGGCCAACTCGAAGATCTTTCGTATGCCGGAAGGGGGAAAAGATGCGACGCGATTTGATAGACGTGGCTCCACTGGTTGCCTCCTGTGGGGTAGGTGGTAGATGCGGATTAGATCGGGGATCCCTCCTGCTGATTCCCGAGTTCGATCCCCGGTTCCCAGAGCCGGATACGCTCGATCCGGGCTTTCTTGGCATGGTAGAGGGCACCGTCCGCCTGGCGGATCAACTCCTCCTTGCTTTTCGCGGGTTCTGGGAACGAGGACACTCCGATGCTGACCGAGAGGCTCTGGGTCAATACTCCGCCCGGGGCAGGGACCGCGGGCTGGTTGAGGACCGCTCGAATGATTCTTGCGGCGACCATCAGCGCCTGAGGGCCGTCCGCTTCAGGAAGGATGATGGCAAACTCGTCGCCACCGTATCGCGACACGACGTCCACCCGCCGAACAGCGCGCTCGATCGTCTTCGCGAGCTGGCGAACCGCGACGTCGCCCTGGGGATGTCCGAACAGATCGTTGTACTGTTTCAGGCCGTTGATGTCCATCATCAGCAGCGAAACCGGCCTGCCATACCTGCCACCGCGCTCTACCTCCAGCTCAAACTGTTCCTGGAAGTACCGGTAGTTGTGAAGCCCGGTGAGGCCGTCGCTGTTGGCCAGTTCGTTGACACGCTGGAAGAGAATGCCGTTGCGAAGACACAGCGCCATCTGGTAGCCAATCATCTGGGCACGGACCAGTTCCGGTGGAGAGAAGGGCGTTCCGTCTGGGTCGCGAACCAGGCTGAGCGCCCCAAAGCCCTCGCCGTCCACCACGACTGGAACGCAGACCCCCGGAGAAGGCTCCTTTGCACCGGAGTGGGAGGGGTTGCACAGCCACTCACTCCTGGATCTGATGCCGACCAGCGGGTCTCCACCTTCGGCAACCCTGCGCTCCTGCTCACCTGCCCAGGATGGGCGTCTTCCAGAGACGATACCCTTACCATCGGCCCACAGCCTGGACAGGCGCAGCCTCTTTCCGTGCCCATCAAAAAGGAAGAGGGCGCACCAGCGCGCCTCCAGGGAGTCAGCAGCGAGTTGGAGCGTAGACGCCAGAAGCTCGTCCCACTCCGGTGCCATGCTCAATGCCGATCCCGTGGAACCCGAGCGTCTGCCAGGTTTGCTGACGGATGTCCTGTCGCCGCGTTCTTCCATCTGAGCTTATTCTCACAACATCACTGATACCCGTGCCGGCATGGGCACTATCGGCGCGCCTGTCTGACGACCCGGAATCTCACGCTAGCACATCTACAACCACAGGGTCAAACTTCCTTAATGGAGCGACGGCACGTTCAGAAAGAAGGTGGCGAAGGCCCCCAGGCACATGGCGGTACCATAGGGCATATACTCGCGGCCAGACCGGCCGCTGACGACGAGCGCCAGGGCGGCAATGCCACCGATTATGCTCGTCACAAGCAGCACCACCACGATAGCGGGGAAACCCACCATCGCCCCCAGCACCATTGCCAGCTTCACGTCACCCTGCCCAAGCGCTTCCCTGCGAAAGACCAGATAGCCGATTCCGTAGAGCACGGCGAAGATGACGCCTCCCACTGCCAGACCGAGCAGGCTCATGACGAGCGGCATTCCGAAAAAGATGGGGGTCAGCAGCACACTCAAAGCCATGCTTGGAAAGGTAACGAGATCGAAGATCAGATGGCGCTGCCAATCCACAACGAACACCGTCACGAGAACACAGCTGTAGAGGCTCGCCGGGAGCAGCCTGGGGTCGGCACCGAAGCGCAGATACAGCAGGCCAAAGGCCACGGCCGTGGAGAGTTCCACGAGCCCGGCCGTTCTTCCAGGTCCACCGTCGCAGCTGGGGCGACCGGTCAGCCGAGCGAACGCGTAAAGAACGAAGGACCGGCAGAAGAGAGGGCGTGGATCGGCTCGCCGGAAGGACTCGACGGGTTCCGCCTCCCTCTCGATCTGAAGAAGGCGGTAAATCAGCAGGTTGACAAGCGCGCCGCCGAGCAGGCCGGCAAGCGCCCACAGAAGCAGCATGCGATCTCCGAAGACAGATAGGACTTGGGTACGGGCACATCATATCCGGCGTCGGGGCCGATGTAAATGACCTCTACTATTGCCAGAACGAAGGTTGGTGTTGTACAACTTGAAGCCGTCGGCTATCAGTCATCAGCTATCAGTCATGAGTCCTGCGTCCTGGGTCCTCCCCTTAGGACTCAGCACCCAGAACTCAGAACTCAGAACTTCGCGCACGGACCGGGGGCTCATTGAAAGTCAGTTTCCTTCACATAGCAGACGTCCACCTGGGGAACGAGCAGTACGGCCGGAAGGAAAGGGCGGACGACTTTGCCCGGGCCTTCTATCACGCCGTGGAGTACGCCATCCGGCAGAGAGTCGAATTCGTGGTCATCGCGGGGGATCTCTTCGAGCGGGCCACCATCGACCCTGTCACCTTCGACCAGGCACTCTTCGGCCTCGAAGATCTGCGCAGGGCCAGGATTCCGGTAATCGACATAGCCGGCAACCACGACCGCGCTCGATACGGTCAGGGCCGAGCTTGGGTCGAGTCGCTGGGGCTCCACGGCTTCCTATATTACCTGGACGCCGCCACCCCTCAGGGCATCAGCCTGGTTCCCTGCTCTTCCGAGGACGGAACCGGCAGCTACCTAGACCTGGGGGGGATCCGGCTCGTCGGCATGCGCTACCTCGGCGCGAGCACTGCCCGAGGGATTGAGGAGTTGGGTCGTCAGCTGGCCACCCTGAACGCCGGGAGCCATCCCTACACGATCTGCATGCTCCACGGGGGGTTGGATGGCGTCGTCCCCAACTATCGGGCCGAGCTGACCATGGAGCAGCTCTCGCCTCTCCGTGGTCTGGTGGACTACGTGGCCCTCGGCCACATACACCAGCACTACGAGCGCGAGGGATGGGTGTACAACCCCGGCTCCCTGGAAACCTGGAACGCTGGCGAGGTCGGTCTGGAGCGAGGATTCCTGCACGTGACAGTCGACACCCAGGCTGAGCCGAAACACACGGCGCGCCTCATCCAGCCGCCTCGCCGGCCGTTCCTGCGCCATCGCGTGAGCGTGGAGCCATGCACCACCCCCGAGCAGCTATTGGAGCTCGTGCGGCGAAGCGCTGAAGAGTGGGCCAGTCAGTCGAGCGAGGAAACGCCCGTCGTCCATCTTACCCTCAGCGGGCGGCTCCGATTCGATCGGCGCAACCTGGACATGGGACTTCTGGAGAATGAGCTCGTCTCGATTCTTCATCCGCTGGTGGTGCAGCTGCGCGATCAGACGGATGAGACCGACTTCCAGCTTCGCACCCCTGAGGACGGATCGCTCGACCTGGCGGCCCTGGAGATCGAGGTACTGCGACAGCCGTTCGCCAACGACGATCGGTGGGTACACCAGGCCTCGGCCTGGGCCGCACTGGCCCAGCGATTGAAGCAGGGCGTCGTCGCCGAACAGGGGACGCAAGAGCTAGCCGACCTCGTCCGCGGAGAGGCCTCGGCGCTGTTGCGGGCGGCGTCGGGCGAGAGTAGCCAGGGTACGGAGGCCGCGAATGGCTGATCAGCCGCCCAGGTTGCGCATAGTCAAGGTCGTCCTCCAGAACGTCAAGAGCTACGCCGTTGCGACCACCGTGGAGCTCGCTCCCGGTGTCAATGCCGTCTGCGGCGAGAATGGAGCAGGCAAAAGCACCATCCTGGAAGCCATCGGCTATGCCCTCTTCGGCTATCGGCCCTACAAGCTGGATGCCTTCGTGAGAGAAGGTGAGAAGAGCGGCAGCATCGCCGTCACCGTGGAGGACGGCGAAGGTTGCAGCTTCGACGTCGTCCGAAAGATCGGCTCCAGCAGCGCCCAGGCTGTCTACGACGAGCTAGGCCAGAAGATCGCGGAGGGCGAGGCGGATGTCCGCGGCTGGCTCCTGGAGCTGTTCCATCTGGAGCCCGGAGCGGACATCGCCAGATTGTTCGAGGACACCATCGGGCCGCCTCAGGGCACCCTCACAGCTATATTCCTGGAGAGCGCAGCCACTCGCGCCAAGAAGTTCGACCGATTGCTGGGCATCGAGGACTACCAGGCCGCCTGGGAGGGCCTTCGCTCCGTGAGCAGCCTGTTCCGCGACGAAGCCGAGGAAGCCGCCAGGCGAGCCGCCCTCCTGGAAGGGGACGTGCGACGCCTTCCGGAGGTGGAAGCCGAGCGTCTGGGCCTGATCGAGCGGCAGGCGGGACTTGGCACGGAGCTTCAGTCCCTTCTGCACGAGCAGGAGGGGCTGGCCGCGAGGAGAGACGAACTGGACAGGGTCAGGCAGACGATCCTGTCCGCCGAGGCGGATCTATCCTTCGCTGAGGCTCGCTCGAAGGACGTCCAGCGAAGGCAGCAGGATATGGCTGCCCAGCTCTCCCAGGCGGAGGAGGCGGCACGGGTGCTGGAGGCGAGCCGGCCCGGCTACGTGGCCTGCCGACAGGCCACAGAGAGGCTGCGTCAGCTGGAAGGCCGCCGAAAGGAGCGAGACGACCTCCGCCACAAGGCCGAGATGGCGGGACGAAACGCCTTCGAGTGGGAGCAGAAGCGCCAGGCGGCCGCCAAGAAGCTCGACGACCTCGCCGCGGACGAGAAGGCCACCGCGGAGCTGCAGCAACTGGTGTCCGAGCAGGAGATGCGGGAAAGAACGGTGCGGGACGCCCAGGAGCGGCTGCGTGCGAGAGACGAGGCCACGAATCAGTCGACGGCCGTCGAGGGGCGCGTGAGGGCCGCGGAGGGCCGTCTGCAGGAGGCGCAGCTGCGGCTCTCCGAGGTGGAGGCGGAGAAGCCGGTGGCAGCGGAATTGGAAGGTCTCCGTGAGAAGGAGCGCTCCCTGCGGGACGAACGGGCGCGGTTGGATCAGCAATCCCTCGCCCTGAAGCAGGGCGGCGAAGGCCTGGTGGAGGCCCGCGGACAGCTAGCACAGCTTCAAAATGGGACCGAGCAACTGGAGGCTCAGATCGCACAGCTTCGCCCCCTGGAGCCTGTCGCATCCCTTGCCGCGGCGCGCCAGCGGGAAAGGGATGCGGCTGCCGCCGACTTCGCCGCGCTGGAGGCGCGCCACAAAGAGGCCCGGCGCACCCGCGCCCAGGTGGAAGGCGGCCTCTGCCCCTTCTTCCACGAGCGCTGCCTCAACCTACGCGGTGAGCTCTCCCTGGACACCCACTTCGACGGCGTGATCTTCACCGCCGCCTCCGAGCTAGACGCAGCGCGGAACCACCTCGCGGCGGCTGAGATGGAGCTATCCGAGGCCCGGACGGCCGAGCGCTCTTTCTCCCGGCTGCCGGACCTGGAGCGCCAATTCCAGCAGATGATTGACTCGCGGGCCAAGCTGGGGTCGGAGGTCGAGCGGCTGGAGAAGCTGCACGCCGAGCTCTCCAGCATACCGGCTGAACGAGCACGTGTGGAGGCCGCGATCGGGGACCTAGTGCCCAGGCTCACGCGGGCCGAAGCCGCCTGGAAGGTGGTGAGCGGCGAGACCGGCTGGCGGAGCCAGGCGGAGGAAACAACCGAAGTCCTGGAGCGGGAGCGTGCCGTCCTGAAAGAACTGCGCGGTGCCGTCGAGTCGGCCGCGGGTATCGAGGAAACCCTGGCGGCGGCGCGGGCATACCTCGCCGAGATGGATGACCCCCGGGGCAAGGCTGCCTTCCTGCGACAGCGGGTCGCGCAGGAGCGGCCCGGCGCCGAGAGGACGCGGGAGCAGGCCGAAAAGGCCGTCGCCCAGGCGCGAGCTGTCGAAGAGGACGCGAGGCGAGCCCTGGAGCCCTTTGCGCAGCTGGAAGACGAGATCGCGGCTGCGACCGATCAGCGGGACCGCAACCAATCCGCCCACAACAGCTTCCTGGCCAACGAGCAGGAAGCGGGGCGGGTGGAGGCGCGGCGAGCGGACCATCAGAAGGCGGTCCAGGAGCTCGAGCAGGCCGCGGAAGTACTAAAGACGGCCGCGAGCGCCGAGGAAGCCCTGAGGGCTTCGTACGACGAGGCAGAACACCTGGCGATGCGCCGGAAGCTGGACGAGGTGGGCGGGGAGATCGCGGCCATCCGGACGGAGATGGACCTGAAGCGACGCGAAGAGGAGCGGCTCCTGAAGGAGCTCGCCGCCCTGCGCGCGCGCAAGGAGGAGATGGAGGCGATCCAGAAGCAGGCCGCCGATTCCCGGCAGCTCAGGGACGCCGTCGAGGCGATACGGTCGGCCCTCAAGTCCGCGGGCCCCGAGATCGGCAAGGCCCTGCGCCGCCGCATCTCAGATCGCGCCACCGGCCTCTATCGGGAGCTGCTGGGACAACCGACCGTTTCCCTGGAGTGGGGCGACGACTACGGGATCCGCACCCGGATACGGACCGAGGACAGGGAGTTCAAACAGCTCTCCGGAGGGGAGCAGATGGCGGCCGCCCTGGCGGTGAGGCTGGCTCTGCTCCAGACCATCAGCAA
>JAJYKO010000255.1 GCA_021788565.1 Chloroflexota bacterium | reverse complement strand
AAAATCGTGACGAGAGAGAATGTCCAAGAAAGAACGCAAGATACTGGGTCCCGTAGAGCTGACGGATATGGCGTACGGCGGAGAGGCCGTGGGCCGGCACGAGGGGATGGTGCTGTTCGTCAGCGGCGGGGTTCCCGGCGATGTGGTGAACGCGGACGTCACCATCACCAAGAAATCGTTCGTCCGCGGGCGCGTGGCGGAGGTTCTCAAGCCCTCGGAGCTGCGCACCGATGCCCCCTGCCCCTACTTCGGCTCCTGCGGTGGTTGCCAGTGGCAAAACGTCCGCTACCAGGAGCAGCTCAACATCAAGCACCACCTCGTCGCCGAGGCGTTCCACCGAATCGGCCACCTGGAGGCGGAGGTCCAGCCCATCCTCGGAATGGAGGATCCGTGGCACTACCGAAACACCATGGAGTTCGGCTTCACCTTCGAGAACGAGCCGGGCCTCCGACGGACGCGCGGCCACCGCATCGTCCCCATAGGAGAGTGCCTGATCTCCCGTCCCCAGATCAACGAGACGCTGGAACTGCTGTGGGACCTCTTCGCCCGAGAGAAGCTGGCCGAGGTGCTTCCCAACAACGCCTTCGTACGAGTCGGGGACGTTTTCCCCGGCGTGGTGGTGGGACTGTTCGGCCACGGCGACTGGCCGGAGATCGCCGAGCGGATGGTCCAGGCGCGGCCGGACCTGATAGCCGGCGTTGTCCAGCGCAAGGGGCGCGGCTCCGAGAAGGGCCGCACGCTCTTTGGCCAGGACTACACGGAGCACATCCTGCTGGGCAAGCGGTACCGCGCCAGCATCGCCTCCTTCTTCCAGGTGAACCGAACCCAGGTAGAGCGGCTGATAGAAACGGCTCTTGTCTGGCTGGAGCCGCGGCCGGATCAGGTTATCCTGGATGCATATTCCGGCGTGGGCACTTTCACCCTTCAACTTGCCGAAAAAGTCATGGAGATTGTTGCCGTGGAGGCGAGTCCCTCGGCCAACGCCGATGCTACAATGAACACCTCCCCGTGGCAGAACGTTCGGCTGGTGGAGGGAAACTTCGGCGAGGTTGAGCTGCCGGTGGAGCGAGTGGACGGCGTGGTGATCGACCCGCCGCGGGCCGGATGCTCCCCGGAAGCTCTGGAGACCCTCATCAGGCTCGCGCCCGGCCGGATCGTCTACGTGTCCTGCGACCCGACGACCCTCGCTCGGGACGCGGGTCTGCTGGTAGCGGCCGGCTACCGGCTGGAGCGGATCCAGCCCGTGGACCTCTTTCCGCAGACCTACCATGTGGAGACAGTGGCTGTTTTTCTACACTAAGGGCGTTGTTATTCCACTCGAGCGTACTCTATAGTAGAATACTCTCGGACATAGTAGTACGCCTGAAGGGGGTCGAGGGAAAGATGGCTGCGAAGAAGGCACAGGTGGTCCTGAGTGAAGAGCAGTATCAACTTCTGGATCAGTACGCCCAAGCCCAGGGAATGACAGTTAGCGCTCTTCTTCGAGAAAGCTTGGAGCGCACGCTCATCGCATCGCTGCAGCGCAGACGCCGCGAGGCCGCCTTGACCAGGCTAACAGGGCAGCACCTTCCCACAGCTGATTGGGATGCCATCGAGCGCGAGCTGGAAGAGCGCTGGGCCGGCCATGATCTCCCGTGAGGTTGTGATGCTGGACAGCAACGTCCCGATGTACGCTGCCGGACAGGACCACCCATACAGGATTCCCTGTAGAAGGGTACTTGAGCGGATAGTGGCTGGAGAGATGGAGGCCGTGACCAACGTCGAGGTCCACCAGGAGATCCTCCATCGATATATAGCCCTCGGCCTCGCAGCGAAGGGTCGTGAGGTCAGCCAGGATTTTCAGTATTTGGTGCCACAGGTTCTGCCGGTGAGCCTGGGAGAGATCGAACTGGCCAGAAACCTGTCCGCCAGTTATCCCGAGTTGCCTGCTCGAGACCTGATTCATCTGTCGGTGATGCTGAACCATGGCATCAAGGTCATGGTCAGCGCGGACCGGCATTTCGATCGGTTCTCGGAAATCCGTCGTCTCGACCCCTCCAAGGTAGTCTGAGTCGCCGAGGTCGTCCCCTCGGTTGTTCGTAGTCCCGCCATGGTGTGGTCCTTTTCCTGCGTTGACAGGAAAGTGGAAGCTGTCCACGAAGCGATCCTGAGTCCCGAGTCCTGGGCATCCCCCGGGATCAGGAGGACGTAGGGCCCAGTACTCCGTAATCCGAGGTTCGTTCCGTATGAGTTCCGATGGGGCATCTCTCACTGCCAGCAAGCAGCAGTTTGTTCACCTTCACGTCCACTCCGAGTACTCTCTGCTGGATGGGCTGGGAAAGGTCAAGGACCTGGTGAACCGAGCCAAGGAGCTCGGTATGCCCGCCCTCGCCCTCACCGACCACGGCTCCATGTACGGCGCCATCGAGTTCTACCTGGCAGCCAAGGCCGCGGGCATAAAGCCGATCGTCGGCGTCGAGGCCTACGTCGCCAAGCGGAGCATGTACGACAGGGAGGCCGAGGACAAGGGATCCGCGCACCTGCTGCTCCTCGCCAAGGACTTCACCGGATACCAGACCCTGGTGAAGCTGGTGAGCACTGCCCAGTTGGAGGGTTTCTACTACAAGCCTCGCATCGACCACAACCTCCTCGAGAAGTACCACGACGGGCTCGTCATCTCCGCCAGTTGCCCCTCCGGTGAGGTGGCTCGTGCCATCCTTCGGGACGACCTGGACGAGGCTGCCAGGGTTGCCTCTTTCTATCGCGATCTGGTGGGGGCGGAAAGCTACTATCTGGAGATCCAGGACCACGGCCTCGCCGATCAGGTGAAGATCAACCGCGGAGTGCTGGAGCTGAGCCGCAGGATGGGCATCCCGGTGGTCGCCACCAACGACGTCCACTACGTGCGCCAGGAGCACGCCGATGCGCAGGAGATCCTCCTCTGCGTCCAGACCAACACCACCATGGACGACCCCAACCGCATGCGGATGGAGACCCAGAACTTCTACCTGCGAAGCGCCGAGGAGATGGCTCGGGTCTTCCGCGAGGTCCCGGCGGCGCTCACAAACACCCTTCGGGTCGCCGACCAGTGTAACCTGGTCATGGACTTCGACCGGGTCATCCTGCCCGAGCTGGACTTCATCCCGGAGGGTGTGACGCCAATAGAGTACCTGGCGATGCTGGCCCGCAAGGGCGTGGAGGAGCGGTACCCGAACCTCACGGACGAGATCAGGCACCGCCTGGAGTACGAGATCTCCGTCATCGAAAAGACGGGCTTCGCCAAGTACATCCTGCTGGTCTACGACTACGTGAACTGGGCTCGCAAGCACGGGATCTTCTGCCAGCCCAGGGGTTCAGCTGCCGGCAGCATCGTCCTGTACGCCCTCTACGTGGCGGACGTCGACCCGATCGAGTACGGCCTGACCTTCGAGCGATTCCTGAACCCTGACCGCGTGCAGATGCCCGATATCGACATGGACTTCCAGGACGATCGCCGCAACGAGGTGATCGACTACGTTACCCGCAAGTACGGTGCGGACCGGGTGGCTCAGATCGCCACCTTCGGTCGGCTGGCGGCTCGCGCGGCGATACGCGACGTGGGCCGCGCCCTGGGGCTGCCCCTGGCGGAGGTGGACAAGGTCGCGAAGCTTGTCCCGACCCTCCCTGTCGGCATGACCATCGACAAGGCGATGGAGGAAGCCCCCGAGCTCAAGACCATGTACGAGAGCGAGTCCCACATCAAGCGGCTGATCGACGCCGCCAAGAGTATCGAGGGGGTCGCCCGCCACGCCTCCACCCACGCCGCGGGCGTCGTGGTCTCGCACGAGCCCCTTACCGACATGGTGCCCATCCAGAAGGCCACCAAAGGCGAAGAGCTGGTGATGACCCAGTATCCGGCAAAGATGCTGGAGAAGATCGGCCTGCTCAAGATGGACTTTCTGGGACTTAACAACCTCACCATCGTGGCCAACACCCTCAAGCTGGTGGTAGACACCCGCGCCAAGGAGGTAGATCTCTCCAGGATCCCCATCGACGACCAGGAAGCCTTTCAGATGCTTGCCAGTGGGGAAACGACCGGCATATTCCAGCTGGAAGGCACCGGGATGCGGCGATGGGTCCGCGAGCTGAAACCCAGCACAGTGCTGCACTTGATGGCCATCATCGCCCTCTACCGCCCGGGTCCCATGGCCTCTATCCCGACATACATCGCCCGCAAGGATGGCCGCGAGAGAATAGAGTACATCCATCCGAAGCTGGAGCCGATCCTCAAGGAGACCTACGGGGTCCTCACCTATCAGGATCAGGTGATGACGTGCGCTGTGGCCGCGGCTGGCTTCACCATGGGCCAGGCCGACGTGCTGCGAAATGCCATGAGCAAGAAGATCCGCGACGTCATGGCGAAGCAGAAGGACCTCTTCATCGAAGGGGCGATGAAGAATGGGATCACCGAAGACGGCGCAACACGGATCTGGGAGCAGATCGAGCCTTTCGCGGGCTACGGCTTCAACAAGGCGCACGCCGCCTGCTACGCGCTGCTGGCCTACCAGACTGCCTACCTCAAGACCCATTACCCCGTGGAGTACATGACAGCCCTCTGCACCTCCTACGTGGCGGACACCGACAAGATCGGCCTGACGCTGGGCGAGTGTCGCCGGCTGGGAGTGGTGATCCTGCCGCCGCACGTCAATCGAAGCCAGCTCCAGTTCAGCGTCGAGCCGCTGCCAGGTATCGTCAGCCCCATGAAGCCACTGAACAGCTCCCGCGGGCAGCTGGCCATGCGGTTCGGGTTGATCGGCATCAAGAACGTGGGCGAGGGTGCAATCCAGAGCATCGTCGCCGAGCGGGAGAAGAACGGCCCCTTCAAGTCACTGAACGACTTCTGCAAGCGGGTGGACCTGCGGACCATCAACAAGAGGGTGGTGGAGAGCCTGATCAAGTGCGGGGCGATGGATGACTTCGGGGACCGCGGCCACCTGCTGCGGAACCTGGACCAGACGTTGGACGCGGCCCAACAGGAGCAGCGAGCCCAGGAGGCAGGGCAGTTCACGATGTTCGACGCGATGTTCATGGCCCCGGCCGCGCCGGCCTCTTCTGCGCCTATTCCGGAGGCGCCATCCGGACCGGCCACCTCCCAGAAGGAGATGCTGGCTTGGGAAAAGGAGGTCATCGGCCTGTACATCACCAGCCACCCCTTCCAGCACGCTGCCGCTTATCTCCGGAACAGGGTCACCGCGGACTCCAGCCAGATCGGCGAGGAGATGGAGGGCAAGAAGGTGGTGCTGGCAGGATTGATCTCCGGGATCAAGCCGCTGGTCACCAAGAAGGGGGACCGCATGCTGGCCGTCCAGATCGAGGACCTCGTGGGCGGCCTGGAGGTGGTGGTGTTCCCCAAGACCTACGAGCGAACTAAGGACGTCTGGGAGACGGACGCCATCGTTGTGGTTGAGGGAAAGGTGGACGCCAAGGACGAGCGGAAGAAGCTGCTTTGCGAGAAGGCCGAGCGGTTCACCGTTCCTGAAGGAGAGCCGCCTCCCCCTCTGGAGGCTGCCATGACGAGCGCTGTATATGGTGCGCCGGATGAGCCACCGCCGTTCGACGACGGCGAAGCCGCTCCTGAAGAGCCCGATTTCGACGTCTGGGACGAGCCGTCCATGGCGAGCGGGGGAATTGTAGGGGCCGGCGGCCCTGCCGGCCCGTCGCCTGTGGGGCAAGGGGTCGCGACCGACGACGAATCGCCGTCCGCCACGTCAGGGCGGGCGGACACGGCGGTCCGCCCCTACACGACGGACGGTGGCGATGGCAGCACGCAGAACCCAGTACCCAGTACCCAGAACCCATCACCCATCACTCAGGACTCTTCGACGATGAGTAACGGCTATACCAACGGCAACGGCCGCACTAACGGCAACGGCCGCACTAACGGCAATGGCAATGGCAACGGAAACGGCAAGAAGGCGGCGAACGGCCACAAGCCCTGTCACCTGCGCATCGTCCTGGAGCGCAAGGGCACCGATGAGGACGACGTGGAGTTGCTACGTCAGGTGTGGCGTCTGCTCTCAGCGTGGCACGGCCAGGACAGCTACGAGCTGTGCGTGGCAACCCCCCACGGCCGAACCTACCTGCGCTCTGAGGAGGCGGTGACTTCCTTCAACACTGAACTGGAGGCCGAGCTAAAGGCGCTGCTAGGCCCCACCTGCCTCACCGTCTGCGATCCCGCGGAGGTGTAGAGATCTTAGTCGACTACCACATGCACTCGCACGTTTCCCACGACGGTGCGGGGACCATCGCGGAGCACGTCCGTGCCGCCGAGGACAGGGGCCTCGCGGAGACCTGCTTCACCGAGCACCTGGACTTCTATCCGTTGGCGGATGGCCTCTCCTGCGCCACGATTCCCACGGAGGAGCGGCTGCTGGTATACCTCGAGGAGGTGCGCGAGGCCCGACAGCGCTCCCGTATCGTGGTGAGGGCCGGGCTGGAGGTGGACTACAAGCCGGAGGCCGACCGGTGGGTGCGGGACCTCCTGGATCGCATGCCCTTCGACTTTCTACTGGGCTCCGTCCACAACGTCGGAACCTGGCCTGTCTCCGGGCCACCCGAGATGGCTCAGGCCTACTTCCGGGAGCGGGGTGCCGAAAAGGGTTGCCTCGATTATCTCGAGATTGTGGAACGCTCCGTGGCCACCGACCTCTTCGACTCCGTGGCTCACCTGGACCTGATGAAGCGCTTCCAGCCGGTGAACGGGGAACTGATGAAACGGGGCAGGCTCCGCGATCAGATCGTGGCTATCCTGGAAGTGATGGCCGCCAACGGCACCGGCATCGAGGTGAACGCCGCTGGGCTGGTGCACGATCCGCGAGAGGCCTACCCCAGCCTCTACATCCTCAAGCTTGCGCACGAAAGGGGGGTGGAGGTGCTAACTGTCGGTTCCGACTCCCATCGCCCAGAGACCGTCGGCCGCAATCTGGACGCGGCCCTCTTACTGGCCCGGGAGGCCGGCTTCCCCCATCTGTACACCTTCGACCAGCGCACCCCGACCGCACAACGCCTGTAGCGAACGCTTGGAGTGCGGGTGCTGACGCACCCGCACTCCAAGCTGATTTCCGACTAACACCTATCCCGGCAGGCCGGCGATGCCCTCCACTACGCGTTGCTCAAAGTGGCCATCTCGCATCAGCAACTCGCCGTCCACCCAGATAGTGCAGTCGGTCGGGATCACGTCCACGTGTGTCCTGGCATCCCACTGCGCTCCGGTCTCCTCGGGGTAGGGATTGCCGAACGCCACGTGTACGCCAGGGATCTTCTCGTCCTGGAGCAAGTTGCCGGTGAGCGACCTCACCCACAGGTTCGCCCCGATGGCGAACTCT
>JAJYKO010000254.1 GCA_021788565.1 Chloroflexota bacterium | reverse complement strand
CGAAGTGCTCGGTCAGACTGCGGCCAACAAGGGGCTCCATGATCAACTCCGTCTAGAACTCAAACATGGCCGCAATCCTACCAGCCCTGTCTACTCCTCCCAACGATTAAGATGCGTCGACCCTGGGCCTCTCGGCCTCTCGGCACTGATTCTGCCTTTAAGGATATCCTTTGCAGAATAAGGAGAAGAATCTTATGTCGATGTCAGCGAGCGACATGAACTACCATGTCGAAGAAGAAAAAGATAGCGATGATTATATTGGCCGCCTGATCACGGAACTGGCAAATTCCGACGGCCTTGCCAGGCTGCGCGCACGACGTTCACTGGTCTCCATCGGAGCCTCATCCGTGCCCGCGCTCACGGAGGCCCTCTCCCATCACAACTGGCGCCTGCGGTGGGAGGCAGCCAAGGCCCTTTCGGAAATCGCGGACCCGTCCGCGACTGACGCGCTGGTGGCAGCGATGGAGGACGAGAGGCCTGGCGTCCGCTGGATCGCATCCGAGGGTGTTATAGCGCTGGGCCAGAGGGGACTCGTACCACTTCTCCAAGCTCTCATCCGAAAATCAGGCTCCGCCTGGTTCCGCCTGGGGGCGCATCACGTCCTTCGGGCGATGGAGCGTCGCGGAATGGACTATCAGGTCGATCCGGTACTGAAGGCGCTGAACGGGTCGGAGCCAGCGATACAGGTGCCGCTGGCAGCCGTGGAGGCGCTGGACCGGATTAGGGAAAGCCGTTGAGGCCCAGCGATTCTCTCGGTTGGTACGTGTCGTGCGTCTGGTATCGTGCCTCGCGGCACCGGTTCGGCACGCCGCGAGGGGCTATCAACGAGTGGTAGACGTGAATCACTGAGACAAGGAGGTAACGTCAATGGCGATGCCTGATAGAGGCCCTGGGCCTTACTACCCGGGGCAGCAAACTCCTGTGGAGCCGACCCCGGCAGATAGAAGGGGATACCAAGAACCGCCCTATGAGCCGGCGGGCCGGGAGCGCTACGTGCAGGATACGCGCGTGATAGAGGGTGGCTCAGTGCTGCAGTGGGGTTCCGTCTGGGGCGGCCTGCTGGGAGCAATTGGGCTGCTCGTGGTGCTGGGGATCGTGGGACTGATCGTCGGACTCAACAGGGTGGAAACCGGCATCGGGGGCCTGGGCCAGACGGGAACGGCTTCGCTAATCTGGGGAGCAGTCATCGTCCTCGTCTCATTCTTTGTGGGTGGATGGATCGCCGGCCGGACGCTGTCATACCCGGCTAGCAGTTTCGCCGGCTTCATTACCGGTTCGGTCATGTGGGCGCTGGGGCTTACCCTGGTGGTGCTGCTTGCAGCGATGGGGATCGGCGGAGCAATCACGGCCATCTTCGGGCCGTTCGGGATTCCCAATCTCACGCCCGGGGCAGTTGGAACCGTTCAGTCCGCTGCCGTCGGCACGCTCGCTGGGCTCGTGCTCACCTATATAGTGTGCGTGCTGGGCGCCATGGCAGGGGCCGGTGGCGCTCGCGGCGTCTTCAGAGGGTACGACGGTCGAGTGAGGTAGCAGGAGAGGGTGGGTTCATCCCCACCCTCCAACCCCGATGCCTTTCAATCAAGCCGATCTCGGCTCGTGAGGTCCGGGGAATCTACGCTTTAGCGGGTTGAGTTTGGTTCTCCCAATGCCTGCCCCCAGCCGCGCGGTCCGGCTGAAGCCTCGATTCCAGGGCCCTGGGGGAGCCGCCTGTGACAGGCCCGCGTCCCCAGGTGAACCACATGAAGGTCTTCTAACCCAGCCGCAGCCGCCTGAGGGATTGCTCCGCAGTGAGGACCGCGACGTCCGGGAAGTCTCGCTTGAACTTATCCATGATCAGCCCTGCCTTGAGGGGTCGCTGGGCAGGCTGATTCAACTCCGACGTCTTGATCCGCTGGATCAGGCCGGGGTCCAGTCCAAAAAGTTCGGCGGCCATGACAGAGAAGCTGTGACGATCGATGATGGAGTCGCCGACGGCGTTGTATATACCCTGCCGGTCCGAGTCCAGGATCTCGAGCAGCATCTCCGCCAGATTGTCGGCAAGCGTGGGTGAACCGATCTGGTCGTCCACGACGCGGACGGTTTCGCCCTTGCTCAACTTGTCCACCAGCCATGCCACGAAGCTTGGGCGGACGTTGGGTGCCTCCCCGAACAGCACCGTGGTGCGGGCGATCGCCCAATCGGAGCAGCGTTCCTCGACAGCCTTCTCGCTCTCCAGCTTGGTGAAGCCGTAGTAGCTGATCGGGTCGGGCACGTCCGTCTCGGTGTAGGGTCCGCTCTCGCCGTCGAACACGTATTCGGTGGATATGTGAACGAGGCGCACACCGGCTTTCCGACACGCGGCAGCCACGTTGGCGGTCCCATCCACGTTCACTCGTCGCGAGAGATCTCGCTGCGTCTCACAGGCGTCCACGGCGGTGAAGGCCGCGGTGTGGATAACGGCATCGGCGCGAACGTCTGAGATCAATTCGTCGACGGCCCTGGGATCGGTGATGTCGAGCTGGAAGTACGGGAAGTCCCCCAGGAAGCGGTTCAGGCAATCCGGTTCCAGCGATGCGGACACAGGTTGGAGGCCTCTGGCCAGCAGCAGCCCCACCGTCTTGGTTCCCAACAGTCCGTTTCCGCCTGTGACCAGCACTTTCCGATACACCGTGAGCCTCCGCCGTCGTGGAGTGGAATTGCGAGGTGCCGTCGATGCTAAGCCAGCGACGCCCTGGTTGTCAAACCGCTCCGCCCACAATCGGGGTTCTCTCCGCGCGACTGGAAGTCGCCGGCTCCTTCCCTGGCGAAGTCCGCCTGCGCGGACTATCCCTAACCCGCGAAGGCGGGTTTTGCGAGGCTAGAGAGCCGGCGGTTTCAACCGCGCGGGAAGCAGCACCACCTGGATTGTTGGTGGAACCTCGTCAAACCGCGCCTTGGTATGATCGCAGCCCTTTGCGCTATACTGCCACGGTCTCTTCAAGGACGTCCGCTTATCACCCATGCGTGAGGTATTCCTCGTGTCCGGCAACCAACATGTGCAGGCGCCTCCGGCCAGCGCGGCGATCAACATGAATGAACGGCCCGCGGTCGCGGCCGCGGCACTTGCCGTCGTCGGCAGCGTCGCTCTGATCGTCGCGCCGAGTGCCGCCCTCTCCGCGTGGTCGATGCTCCTCCTTGTGGCCGCTTTCGCGTTGCAGCCTGCGTTTGGATTGGCGCTGCTGGGGCTTACGCTTCCCTTCTACCTGATACCAAAGAGCTTCGGCTCGATGTCCTTCCCCATGCCGGAGCTACTGCTGATTTCAACGGTGGCGGGAGTGACAGTTCGCGGCGTCTGGATGCGAGTGCGAGGCATCAAAATCTCGGTTGGGCGCCTCGCCACTCCGTTCGATCTTCCCATGGTACTGTTTCTGGCGGCTGCACTGCTGTCGCTGCTCGCCAGCGAAGTGATGAGGGTGAGCCTGCGAGATCTGAGAACGCTCATCCTGGAGCCGGTGGCGGCCTTCTACCTCACCGTCTGGACTGTCCGGCGGCCGGAGCATATCAAACTGCTGCTGGCGGGCTTACTGCTGGGGGGCATCGCCGCTGCTGTGATGGGCCTTTCCCAATACTTCTTCACTGACCATGTGATCACGGCGGAAGGCGCAAGGAGAGTGCTGGGGCCCTACTCCTCGCCAAACGAACTCGGGCTTTACCTGGGGCGGGTGATCCCGTTGACGCTAGGATTCGCGATCTTCGCTCCTGGCTATCGTCCTTTTGCCTGGGCCGCACTTCTGCCGCTGACCGCCGCCCTGATCCTCACCTTCTCGCTGGGGGCGTGGCTCGCCACCCTCCTGGCAGTTGCCGGGATAGTGCTGCTCTGGAGATCCAGGGCCGTCGTCTACCTGGCCACGGCCGCGGTGGCGCTGGCCGCTGCCAGCATGCTGGCGATTCGCAGCGACCGGATAGCCTCGCACTTCAGCCTAACTCATGGTACCAGCTTCATCCGAATTCAGCTCTGGGAGTCGTCCCTCCAAATGATCCGCGACCACCCAATCCTGGGAGTTGGGATGGACAACTTCCTCTACCTGTACAGGAGCCGGTACATCCTTCCGGACGCCGTGGCGGAGCCGAACCTCTCCCACCCGCACAACCTGGTGCTGAACTTCTGGCTGCAGATGGGGATACTGGGCCTGGCTGCGATACTGTGGATCCTCTTCGAGCTGGCGCGGCGGTGGCTGAGCCTGTGGAAGAGCAAGCTGGCACCGTGGGAAAGGGCGGCCCTGGCAGGGATCGCCGGCGCGATGATAGATATGGTAGCCCACGGGATGGTAGACAACTCCTACTTCCTGGTCGACCTGGCTTTCTTCTTTTGGCTGGCGGTGGGGATCATCACGGTCTTGCAAGGGCGAAGCATCGCCGAAGGGTCGCCATCGGTGCAGGCAAATCGGCTGTCCGATGCTTCGCCCCTACACGAGTCAGGGCGAATCGAGTAAACTATGCTGGTTCATGCCCCGCGGAATCCGGACCAACGTGTCGCGGTACCGCTGCTGCTTGTCGTTCCGATGCAGCTTTCCAACCTTCGAATACTGGATCCGGCCAAGGCTGGAGACGGAGGTTCATCTTGCGCGTTGTCGTAACCGGCGGTGCCGGATTCATCGGTTCTCACCTGTGCGCCCGGCTTCTGGAAGAGGGACACCAGGTCACGGCTGTCGACAATCTGATCACGGGCATGAGTCGTAACATCGCTCCTCTGCTCTCCGACCCGGATTTCTCGTTCGTTCAGCACGACGTGGTGCAGCCCCTGGATCTTCCCGCGGATGCTGTGTTTCATCTCGCGAGCCCAGCCAGTCCGAGGGGATACCTGGACCATCCCCTGGAGACCGCGCTGGTCAACTCCGTGGGCACCAACAACATGCTGGAGCTGGCGGCGCGAAACGGCGCAATCTTCCTGATGGCATCTACGTCTGAAGCCTATGGAGATCCGCTGGAGCACCCCCAGAGAGAGAGCTACTGGGGCAACGTGAACCCAGTGGGCATCCGCTCGTGCTACGACGAAAGCAAGCGCTTCAGCGAATCGCTCACCATGACCTACTTGCGAAGCCAGAGGCTGAACGCCAGGATTATCCGCATCTTCAACACGTACGGGCCTCACTCGGACCCCGACGATGGTCGCATCGTCCCCAACTTCATCACTCAGGCTCTCCTAGGAAACCCAATCACCGTTTATGGCGACGGGTCGCAGACGCGTAGCCTGTGCTACGTCAGCGACCTGGTGGAGGGAATCCTGGCCGCGATGTTCGGCGAGGGCACCACGGGGCAGGTGATCAACCTGGGGAACCCCCTGGAGAACACGGTACTCGAGTACGCCCGACTGATTAGAGACATGTGCAACTCCCAGTCAGAAATTGAGTTCAAGCCGCTTCCGCAGGACGACCCCACCCGGCGTTGCCCGGACATAACCAGGGCTCGACAACTGCTGGGATGGGAGCCAAGGGTGGGACTAGCGGAGGGCCTGGGGCTGACCATCGAATGGTTTCGAATCATCATGAAAGAAGGCATCGCTTGAACCAAACTCGGGCCGAAACCCGAGCACTCCCGCCGGCGCTGGCCTGGTTGACCCGGATCTCTCCATCCATGTGGCTCGCGGCCATCGTCCTAACTGCCATCGCATCCCTGCTCCCGGGCCTCTGGACCCTGATCGGACTTGTCGGCGTCGTGGTGTGCGCTCTAATCGCGATCCAGCCTGACGTGGCAGTCTATCTGCTGGCCCTCTCCGTTCCGCTCGGGTCGCTCTACGAAGTCAAGGTTGTTGGCAACCTGACGCTGTCGCCCACGGAGGTGCTCGCCGGGCTGCTCGGCCTGGCGTGGATTGCACGGGCCTTTGCCAAGCGAAGGTTCGTGATGGCGCTCTCCCCGATGTTCATTTCCATAGTCGCCATGGTTGGCGTGGTTGCTATGTCGGCATTCCAGGCCACGGACCTGGCCCTGACAGCCAAAGAGACCCTCAAGTGGCTGGAGCTGCTGCTGGTTTACCTCTACGTGATTGCCGAGATGGGAACGTACAGGCAGGCGATGACCCTGCTGGGCTTTCTGTTTGCGGGCGCTGCTATCGAGGGAGTCATCGGGTTGGTCCAGTTCGTCCTGAGGATCGGTCCGGAGAACTTCGCCATCGGGCGATTCATGCGCGCCTACGGGACGTTCGACCAACCGAACCCTTACGCCGGATATTTAGGAATGCTTATCCCCATGGCGATCGGCTTCCTCCTCACAAAGCCCTCGTCCAGGGCCCGCAACGCCGCACTGGCGGTGCTCGTTCTAGCGGCAGCCGGCGTGTTCGCCAGCCTCTCGCGGGGCGCATGGGTGGGCATTGCCATCGCCATCGCCGCGATGATGGTGTTCTGGAGCGCTCGCTCCAGGCTGTTGCTGGGCGTCGGCGCACTGGCGATGACTCCGGTAGGGGCGCTGATGTTCATGAACCTGTTGCCCGTCGAGATCACCGACAGGCTGGCCACGGCTGTGGACTACTTCCGGTTCATAAACGTGTATGACATCCGGGTCACTCCCGAGAACTGGTCGGTCATCGAGAGGGTTGCTCACTGGCAAGCCGCCATAAACATGATCGAGGCCCACCCGCTGCTGGGCGTGGGCGCGGGCAACTACTCCGCGGTGTACAGCCACTACATGGTGCCGGGGTGGACGCTCTCCCTGGGCCACGCCCACAATTTCTATCTCAACATGGCGGCTGAGACGGGTATACTGGGGCTGCTGGTGTATGTAACGTTTCTCGCAGTGGCCGCGGTGCACGTTATGAAGTGGCTGGTGCGGTCCGGGAAGTTGACGGACCTAACCCACCGGCCCCCTTCCCTGCGAGGGAAGGGGGAGGAGTTCTCCTCTCCCCGTGGGAGAGGGATTAGGGGTGAGGTCCTCGGGGGTGAGGTCTCCACCCGCAACCTCCTGTGGAGGGGTATCCTGGTGGGCGTACTGGGTGCCCTGGTGGCCTCATCTATCCACAATATGTTCGACAACCTGTTTGTCCACGGCATGAGCATCCAACTGGGGATGCTGCTCGCGTTTGCCCAACTGGCAACAGCCGGACTTCTGGGCAAGATCCCCGATTCGCGGAGTTAGTCGATCTCATGAGCAACGGCACAGCGACCATTCCTACCGCGGGCACCGGAGACGGCAATGGGGAAATGACCCCGGTCTCGCTGGAGAAGCGATTCTTCAACCTCCGCACCCTCGTCTCGTTTGCAGTAGCCTTCGCTATCATCTTCTTCGTCTTCGACAAGATGAATCTGAATGTGTCCGATATCGTCGGCCACATCCGGGCGGCGAATCCGGCCATTTTCATGGCGGCGTTGGTGATCTACTACACCACTTTTCTCGTCAGA
>JAJYKO010000253.1 GCA_021788565.1 Chloroflexota bacterium | reverse complement strand
TCTGCACAGGGCTTCGCCCACCAGGACGGTCCCTGCACCTCCTGCCACAAGTCGATCAACGAGCATGGAAAGCTCTATTTGGCCATCAACGGTCGGGACGTCACCGATAATCCCACCCTGTCTGTCCGAGCGGGGGACGCCTTCGAGCTTGCCGTGCACTTCGTCGGGATGGCCGGCGATCTCCAGAAGTACCCGGGAGTGGGGGTCGAGATCGTATGTCCCCGTAGCTCGTCGTGGTCCGTGGGTCCCGGCAGCGGCAAACCCGTCGATGGTTGGAGCCCGAATGGTAGCGGGAGAGACTTCTGGAGCCCGGCGTGGAACCGAGGTGGGGCTGGCAACGGAACCAGCGGCGGTCGATGGAAACCCGTGCCAAGCGAACCCGGCTCCTACTACATAGACTATTCTGCCTCCTCGTGGTCGGTGCAGGGTGTGGACTCGGCCGCCAGGGACGACGGCGGCCCCGGAGACGCCGACGGCCGCGCCAATTCGATGGGCACGGACGCCCTGGTCAGTGTCCCATTGGACCAGCAGCCCGGCAAGTACGAGATCATCGTCGCCGCGACCGGCACCGATAGTCGGGGCAACCCTGCCCAGGTATCCGGCCGGATCTCCGTCCAGGTCGAGCCCGCTCCGGCGCATGCCGGCTCCTCCAACAAACCGATTTACGCTACACGGCATGGGATTGGGGCGGCATGCGGAAGCTGCCACAGTGCCCTACATAAGGCACCGGCGAACCATCAGGGTATAGGGAACGGACAGTGCACGCTGTGCCACACAACGACCATCTCCGGCCCGGCGCCCGCAGGCGGTCCCGCGATCCCTCATGCGGTGGACGGCCGTAGCGATTGCCTGTCTTGCCATCGCCAGGGTGGATTGCGCCCGACCCCCTCGGACCACACCGGACGCACGAACGCGAGTTGCACCATGTGCCACCAGGCCCCCACGAAGGCGCAGGCCCAGCAGAACGCGGCTCCCCAGATCCCGCACTCCCTCGACGGCCGCACTGACTGCGCCACCTGCCACTCGTCGCCGCTTATCCCGGCTGTTCCGGCAGACCACGCGAACCGGCCGAACGAGATGTGCGTCCTGTGCCACCCTCAGGCCGACACCCGGCCGTCGCCCGGTGCCCCGGACGTGCCGCACTCGATCCAGAACCGCTCCGACTGCCTGACCTGTCACGGTAAGGGCTTCCTTGGTCCGGTCGCCGTCAGCCACGCGGGCATGGCCGGGGGCAACGAGACTTGCCAGAACTGCCATCAGCCGCAGCCGCAGGTCAATATTCCTGGACGGGCGCCCGATACACCCCACCTGGTGGAAGGCCGCTCGAACTGCCTGGCGTGCCACGGACCTGGCGGTTTACGGCCGGAGCCGGCAGACCACAAGGGACGGCCGAGCGCCGCCTGCATCGGCTGCCACCCATCGAGCATCGACGAGTCAGGGAGCGCTCCCAAGATCCCGCATGTGATCGCGGGGCGCAAGGATTGTCTGACATGCCACTCGTCATACCTGGTGCCGCCGGTGCCGAGCGACCACAGCGGCCGTACCAACGACAGTTGCTCCTCCTGCCATCAGCAGGCAGCCGCCGCCAGCTAACGAAGACGTGCGGGCATCCTGCTAGCGTGTCGGAATCAAGGTGACGGTCGTAGTGACCGGAGCCAGTCGGAAGATGTATCCGGGGCACATCATTCCATGAAGATAAATGTATCCCAAGTACATCGACGCGCTCGGCGCCCGTACATAGGATTGGGCCGCGGCAAATTGCCAACGCGGCCGTTGTCGCAATGCCGACAGAAAGGGTCCTGAGAGCTGGACGCTCCGCTCATCTTCTATCGCCACCAACTCTTCGCCGATGGAATCGCTCGCCTGTTGAGCGACGGGCAGTGTCAACCGGTACTGGTCGATGCCAGGCAGGAGGACGCGTACGATCGGCTTCTCGCGCTACGGCCCAGGCTGATCCTGGTGGAGGACAACGACTCAGAAGCGGGCTTCGCGCTCACGCTGAGCCAGATCCTCAGCCAGAGTCCCGAGGTCGGGGTCATCCGGCTGAACATCCAGAGCAACCAGCTCGGTATCTACTCCGCCAGGCACCTGACGGCGTCCGGCGTCCCCGATCTGGTGGCGGCGGTCAGGTTACTGGGAGAGCGCCCCGACGTTGCCGGCGAGCGGTCGGCGCAGCCCTTTTCAGAGCAGCCGGTGGATGAGGTTTGAGTGTTGAGGAAGCATTCGGAAGTGTGGGCACCTGATTTCGAGGCGCGTGAGGCGGTGAGGCTGGACGAGCCCACCGGGAGGAGGCGACGAGTAGGCTGCCTGCTCGTCCTCGCGACCACAAGCATCGCTGCGGTGGCCTTGATGGCTGCGTGTACGCCCAAGAACGCTCCACCTCCAACCCCTGGGCCCACCGCGCAGGTTCAGGCCACCGCCGCACCCAGCCCGACCTCGCGGCCGGCAGCCACCGCCCCAACGCAGCAGCCGGCGCAGCCCAACCCTGCCGTCCTGGCGCCGGTCGCGGCCGTAACTGAGCTGCCCTCGATCTCCGTTTCGCCCACCGGGGCACCTTACGCTCCCCACGCGGTCCAGGGGAGGGCGGATTGCCTCGCGTGCCACGGCAGGCTGGTCATGTGGCCGATGCCAGCCTCCCACGATGGCCGGCAGAACGACAGCTGCCTGAGCTGCCATCCGCCGATCCCGGGTGGACCTCCGAAGGTCCCGCACCCGATAGACACGAACGGCAGCTGCACGACCTGCCACGGCGACGGGAAACTCGCGCCGACTCCCGCCGACCATTCGAACCGCCCGGACAAGACCTGCGTCATCTGCCACACCGACACGCTGACGCCGGTCAAGATCCAGCACACCCTGGACGGCAAGTCCGACTGCACCTCGTGCCATGGGGACGGGAAAATGGCCGCCCTTCCAGCCGACCACAAGGGGCGAACCAACCAGACCTGCACCATCTGCCATACGCAGACCGAAATCCCGACTCCCATCGCCCATGGCCTGGATGCCATGACCAAGTGCGCCGAGTGCCACGGGGACGGCAAGCTCGTGCCACTGCCAGCCAGCCACAAGGGACGCACCGAGCAGGAATGTCAGATCTGCCATACCCAGACGACGCCCGTTCCGAAGATCGGGCACACCTTGGAGGGCAAGACTACCTGCAGCCTGTGTCACGGCGATGGCAAAGCGGTGCCGCTTCCCGCCAGCCATAAAGGGCGAACGGACCAGACCTGCCAGATCTGCCACACCCAGACCGAAACTCCGACGGTGGTGGCGCACCCGTTGGACGGGATGTGGCAGTGCCTCAGCTGCCACGGCGACGGGAAGCTGGCTCCACTCCCGGCGGATCATAAGGGGCGATCGGAAGCGCTCTGCACGGCGTGCCACGCTCAGACGCTTCAGCCTCCTCAGGCGCCGCATCCAATTGCGGATCGGCCGCAGTGCACGAACTGCCACTCCGCGCAGAAGCTCGGGGCTCTACCCGCGAGCCACGCCAACCGAACGAACCAGCAGTGTCCGGTCTGCCACCAGCCCGTGGCCGGCGGTGTGCCCAAGATACCGCATACGCTCCAGGGGCGGACCGACTGCTTACTCTGTCACGAGGCGACCCAGTGGTAGGAGATGGACAGACGATCCCACCGAAGCCCGAGAAACGGCCTCCGTCTTCCGGCCGGAGCAAACGTGCTCGCATTCTGGCCGTCCTGGGGTTAGTGCTGATGGCTCTGCTGGTGCTTCGGGTTGGAGCTACCGCGCTGGCTTTCCTCACGGGATCTGGGCCGCTTCCGTCGATCGCAATGAGCAATGGCAGTTCAGGCGGGCTCGTAAAGGAAGGTAAGACCCTGTATTCGCAGCAATGTGCGTCGTGTCACGGTGCCGCCGGGGACCGTATCCCCGTCGCTCCCCTGAACTCTCAATCGTACGTAGATAGCCTCGGCGACAGGCTGGAACAGACCATCACTCAGGGACGCGGCACCATGCCGGCCTGGGGCAAGGAACAGGGCGGTCCCCTCGATGCCGATCAGATGAAAGCCGTCGCCCAATACGTTCGGGCGAGCAACGGCCTTCCCAAGACGCAGGACTCGCCGGTGGTGGGCGCGACAACTCCGCCGGCGAAGACGGCGGTGCCGGTGGCCGCGACCCAGCCCCAGGCACCGCCCGCTATCCCTCACGCATTTCCCGACCAGGCCAATCGATGCCTCGAGTGCCACGGTCGGGGCACAGCAGCGGCCATGCCCGTTAACCACGCTGGCCGCGACAACTCCACCTGCTCATTTTGCCACGCCCAGGGACCAGTCACGGTGGCTGCCCCTAACGTGGCGGCCGTGGGGACACCGGCACCGACTCCGGTTGGAACGGTGGTGCCGAAGCGATGATCCGGCTTGTATTTCGAAGTAAGGGCACCGCGAGTACGCTGGAGCGCCATGGCGGCTCGAAGGCGAGCGGCGAGCGCGCAGCTGTAGACCGCCTGTTGACCAGCGCGATCTATCTCACGGCTTGTCTGCTGGTGCTGTGCGTCGCCGGCCTGGCCGCCTATTGGTACGTTCAGCACTACGTATATTCCAGCCTCTCCGTGGAGGATCGGGACGCGCATGCCCTGGAGGACCAGATCCGCCAGCAACCCAACAACCCAGGACTCAGGGTGGCGATCGCCAACCTCTTCGTCGATAAGGGCAGCTACGATGACGCGGTTTCTCAGGCTGAGCAGGCGCTGTTGCTCAGTCACGACAACCAGGCGGCGCTCCTGGCCCTTGGGGAGGCTTACGCGGGCAAGGGAGACCTCGCATCGGCGGCCTCCAATCTCTCCAGGATCGTGGAGCTGAACAAAAACAATTCCATGGCGGGGAGCAACCTGCAACTTGCCCAGGCTCACCAGTCGCTGGGCGGCATCTTCCTCAAGCAGAACCGGACCGCGGACGCGGAAAAGGAGCTCCTTCAGGCCCTGCAGATCGATGGCGGCAACGCCGATACCCTGCGACTGCTCGGCAATGCCCAGGCGCAGCAGGGGCGGGTGGACGAGGCGATCAAGAGCTACCAGCAGGCAGTGCGGCTGGTGCCCGATTTCTCGGGCGCCTACGAGGATCTCCTCCAGGCCTACGGCCGGCAGGGAGACGAGAACCACGCGGAGTACGCTCGCGGCATGGTGGATTACACGCGCGCGGATTACTCGAGCGCGCTGGACGAGCTGACGCAGGCGGAGAGGGCTCTGCCGAACGCTGCCGAGGTACATCTGGGGCTTGCCATGACTTACGAGAAGCAGGGGAAGAGGACTTCGGCCCTGGACGAGTATCGCAAGGCCGCTCAACTCGACGGCAACTCCGTCGCCGCGAAGCAGGGCCTCGGCAGGCTGGGAGGAGAATGACAGTGAAAGGGCGAAAACCCTCATTGGGCTCCAGGTTATGGAAGATCGCGTTCCTATCCGTTCTGGTGATGAGCCTCGCGGCAGTGGTCGAGCTGGGGAGCGGTTACGTGGTGGAGACCGAGCGCAGTGCCGCGGCCGCCGTGCTTCCGCCCGCGGTTCCCGAAGCCGTTGCGGCCGCCCCCCATTTTCTGTTCTCCATCAATGGAGTCTCCAGGCCCCTGGGTGTGGCGGTGTCGCCGAAGGGTGATCGCGTCTACGTGACCGAGAGCGATGGCACGAGGGAGACCAAAGTGTTCGACCGCGACGGCCATCCCTTGGGGTCACTCAACCCCCCCGGCTCCAATCCGGCCGGCCGGATTCCCGTGTACGTGGCCGTCAACTCGAAGGGGAACGTGTACGTAGCCGACCGGGGCACGGGAAGCGTGCACATCTACTCGCCGAACGGCAAGTTCGTGGCCGATCTCGCTGTGGCATCGGAGCTGAAGGGTTCGTGGAACCCCCTGGCCCTCGCCTTCGATGCGGCAGGCAATCTGCTGGCGACCAACACGCCCACCGGCAAGCACGGCGTCGTGGTCCTGAGTCCAGATGGCAAGCTGTTGCGCCAGTTCGGACGAGAAGGAGCCGGGGACGGCGAGTTCAGCTACCCTAACGGCATCGCCGTGGACAAGAGCGGCCGGATCCTGGTCGCCGATAGCAACAACGCTCGGGTGACTGTGCTGGATGCCTCAGGCACAGTCCAGTGGTCCATCGGGCACGGAGAAGATGGCCCGTCCTTCGGCCTGCCAAGGGGCCTCGCCGTCGACTCCAAGGGCAGGGTCTACGTCGCGGACACCTCCAATCACGAGGTGCTCGTTCTTGAGCTCGGCGCCCAGGATGCGAAGCTGCTCTTCACCCTGGGCAGCCAGGGTATAGGCGACGGCCAGTTCAACTTCCCCAATGGTCTCGCCGTGGACGGTAGCGACCGTCTGTACATCACTGACCGCGAAAACAATCGGGTCCAGGTGTGGAGCTACTGAGTTGATTTGCGCGAGGTCCTCGATGCTGAGGACGGCCGTAGTCCTGTCGGCGGTGCTGCTGGCCGTGTGGACGGAGCCGGCTCTAGCCGACGGCGGTCCTCACGGATCCTACACCGCCTCTACTGATGCCTGCGCCGGTTGCCACCGCACTCACACGGCAACCACGGCCAACCTGCTGACCAGCGCGGAGACGGCCCTGTGTCTCACCTGCCACGGCTCGGGCGCCACCGGGGCCGAGACCGACGTGGTGGATGGTATCTACAAAGGGACCACCCAGGGCGTCCAGAACGCCGGTCTCGACGGCGGCGGCTTCGTTAGCGCCAAACAGGACACCGGACTGACAGGTACCGCGACCAGCGGGCCGGTGACTTCGATCCACATGGTACAGGGGATGCCCGGATACAGCAGCACGGCGATGATGTGGGGGGCGGGGCCGGCCAATTCTAGCGGCCCCGGTATCGCCGGCACCGGCTTCGATCTCTACTGCACCAGCTGTCACGATCCCCACGGGAGCCCTAACTACCGGATGCTGAGGACCGACATCAACGGGGTGACTGTGAAGGTCACACCTACCGACGATTCCGCCAAGAGCTATACGACTCCGACGTATTACAAGCCGACCGCCGGCAGCGGACAGTGGGAGATATCCACCTTCTGCGCCGCCTGCCACACCCGATACATGGCCACGGCCAGCGGCTCGGGCGAGACCGCCTCAAGCGACTTCATATACAAGTTCGAGCACAGGATCGATGCGCCCTCGGGAGCCGTGGTTGGTGGGATCACCTACAGCTTCCCGAGCAACCTTGCCCTGCCGGTGAGCACTGTGAACGGCGGACCGCCTTCCACCTCGCCGGACAACCGTTCCATGGTGTGTCTAACATGCCACGTCGCGCACGGCACTAAGGCGACGATGGGCACGAGTTCGGGGGCTGTTCCGTGGCCGGGCGGGGCTACCACCCCCAACGGGAACGCCCGTAGCTCCCTGTTG